>JAAZFK010000226.1 GCA_012511735.1 Clostridiaceae bacterium
ACCGTTTCGGGTCCGGTCAAGATTTCTTCTTCATTGAAGTCGAAGACGGACATCATGGCGTCAATGGTGCACTTGACCACCTTGCCGTCTTTGTCGACCGTGACCGCCGCCGCGTAGGCCTGGGTGTCGACTTTGCCATCCATGTCTTCATCGACGTCTCTTGAATTGTAGTTGCTGAAGCCCACGCCGAAGCCGGTTTTAACTCCGCCTTCAACTGGAGCGGGCGTCTTTTTGCAAGCGACTAATCCAAATGCCAGGACGGCGACGAGGATCAAAACGATTATTTTTTTCATAGGAATTCCTCCTCCAAATTTATGGCCAAAATTTGCCACGTATCCATTATAAATAACGAAAAGGGATTGTCAATCGATTCAGTCAAAATTTATCGATTAATTTTTATCTATGGTAAAAAGCATAGATTTCAGGCACTGTTTTCGGCCGTCTATGCTATATTTTGATGGGTAAAAAAAGAGTAGCTCGATCGGAGGATCGCCCTTCTGACGCGGAGGTAGTTGATGGATTTGAGACGACTGGTGCTTTTGCACTCAAACGACATGCACGGCGATTTTTTCGCCAAGGAAACCCACGATAAAATGGTCGGCGGCATGAGTCGGCTGTCAGGCTACATCCATAAAGTCAGGGATGAGGAAGCTGACCCGGTGCTCTATGTGATCTCCGGTGACATGCTTCAGGGTTCCATCATTGACCAGGAGTATCGGGGGATCTCCACCATCCTGATCATGAACATGCTGGAACCCGATGGCGTGACTTTGGGCAACCACGAAACGGATTACGGTTTTTCCCACCTTATGTTCCTTGAGCGCTGCGCCAACTTCCCCATCGTCAACGCCAATCTCTACATCAAGCCGACGGGCGCCAACCTGTTCAAGCCCTATTACATTCTTGAAGTGGACGGCATCCGGATTCTTTTCATCGGGATTGTGACGGAAGAAGTGATCGCCAAGAGCAAGAGCGAGCCCCTGATCGGCACCTTCATCAGCGTCGAGGACGCCGCGGAAGAGGTGGAATACATCTGCAACAGCTACAAGGATGTTGACATCGACCTGACGGTCCTGCTGACCCACATTGGTTTTGAGCAGGACAAGCAGCTGGCTGCCCTGCTGCCGGCGGAGATCGGTGTGGATCTGATCATCGGGGGACACAGCCACACCATGCTGGACCAGCCTGAACGCCTCAATGATATCCTGATCGCCCAGGTGGGGACGGGGACCGAGTTCATCGGCCGCTTCGACCTGATCATCAACATGGACACCAACTCGGTTCATGATTACAGCTGGGAGGCGGTTCCCATTGACGACTCGCACTGCCCGACCGACCCGGTCATGGATGAGCTGCTGTCACGCTACCAGGAAGAGGTCGATGGCAAATACAACACGGTCATCTGCCGCCTGCCCCACGAGATGGAACATGGCAGCCGCTTCCGGGAGACGGAGCTGGGCAATCTCTTTTCGGATATTCTCCGCTACCAGCTGGGGGTGGATCTGGTCTTTGTCGCCTCGGGCTCCATCCGCAAGTCCAGGCTCTCCCGGCTGGTGACCCGATCCGACCTGATGGAGCTTTATCCTTTTGATGAAGCCATGGTCAGCTTCTCGGTCACAGGCCAACGCCTGGAAGAGATGCTGAACCATCTGATGCGGACGCTCTACCGGGAAGGTTCCCGGGAATTCTACCAATGGAACGCCGAACTTCGGGTTCAGGTGGATGATGAGGGCAGGCTGGAAGCGATCAGCTTCAAGGGAGAACCACTGGATCCTGAGGCCGATTACAGGCTGGCCATGCAGGATTACCACTATGGCATCATTGCCGATACCTTCGGCATCACCCATGAAGAGCTGGCTGACCAGGGGCGTGTACGGGTGGTCAGCACCTCGGCCCAGGACAATGTGATTGAGTATTTTCGCACGAAAAAGATCTCCCGCGTCAGACGGGACGGCAGGATTGGTTTATCCCTGCCACTTGAAGAGCGTTAAAAAGCCCGACTGTCATCCGACAGCCGGGCTCGGGGTGACCATTCAGGCCGGAGGTCAGCCGCTGTGCTTTCTTTTTTGACAGTCGCGGCAGAGGCCGCTGAAAATCACACTGGTCCCGTGGTATTCAAGCCCGTCGGGGTCATCCGGAATGGGTTCATCCATGGGGATGTCCAGGACAGAACCACAGGACTCGCACTTGAAATGAGCGTGAAAGCCGGGCGAGGCATCGAAACGCATTTCCTTGGCTTCGACCCTGACCGCCCGGATCAGGCCTTTTTTAAGAAAAAGATTCACCGTATTGTAGACAGTCGCGCGCGAAAAGAGATGACCTTCCCGCTGTAATTCCGCGTAGATGTCATCAACCGTGGGATGATCTTCCGTTGCCACAAGGTAATCGTAGATACGCACCCTTTGACTGGAAGGATTAATCCCGTGTTCTTTCAGCAATGCGACGGTCCTCTTGCTCATCTGCCTTTTGTTTTCCTGTCTTTAGCCCTTACTTGTAGGAATCGGCCACGGTCCAGTGATCCGCGATGTTACCAACCAGGTCGATCCCGGGTTTCAGGGTTCTGCCGCCTTCCTGCCAACCCGAGGGGGTGACTTCCCTGCCGCCCGTCTTGCGGACCAACTGGTAGGCCTTGATCTGACGGATGGCCTCGGAGACGTTCCTGCCCACCGGAGGTGTCAGGACTTCCATGGCCTGGATCACGCCGTCGGGGTCAATGATGAAGCGGCCTCTGACATTGACGCCGGCTTCGCGGTCATAGACGCCGTAGAGTTCTCCGATGGCGCCCGAGGAGTCGGACAGCATGGGGAAGGGGACGTCTCTGCCGGCGATTCTCGACAGCTCAACGTCATTCCAGATCTTGTGGACGAACTCGCTGTCAACTGAAATCGACAGGACCTGCACGCCCAATTTCTCAAATTCTTCATACTTGGCTGCAACTGCAGACACCTCAGTCCCTCAGACAAAGGTAAAGTCGCCGGGATAGAAGCAAATCATCACCCATTGACCTTTATAGTCCTCCAGTTTCACCTCTGTGAACTTCCCCTTGTGGTAAGCGCCTGCTGTAAACAAGGGTGCCTGTTTTCCTACCATTGGCATAATGATCGTTCCTTTCTACGTCTGTATCCCGCGCGCTCCCGAGGGAGCGCAGGGAGCCTTTATGACTTTATAATCATTATAAAGTCATAATAATTATAACCAATTTCATGCTACCATGAGTTTGGCTTTTCAGGCAAGCCTAAGTAAAAGCAAGGAGAACCACCATGAACCAGGACAGTTACGCTCGCAGAGCCATCGAAGCCCACGCCGCCTGGCGGGGGAAGATTGAAGTGACGCCCAGAGTCGGGGTCGCGACCCGGGAAGATTTATCGATCGCTTATACACCCGGGGTGGCGGCGCCCTGTTTGGAAATCGCGGCCGACCCCGAAAAATCCTATGACTACACCCGGCGCTGGAATCTCTGTCTGGTAGTGACGGACGGATCCGCTGTTCTGGGTCTGGGCGACATCGGCCCCGAGGCCGCCATGCCGGTCATGGAGGGAAAGTGTGTCTTGTTCAAGGCCTTCGGTGATGTGGATGCTTTCCCTTTATGCATTCGAACTCAGGATGTGGATGAATTTGTCCGGACGGTTTACCTGCTGTCAGGCAGTTTCGGAGGCATCAACCTGGAAGACATCGCGGCGCCCCGCTGTTTTGAGATCGAACGGCGCCTGAAGGAAGTCTGCGATATCCCCATCTTTCACGACGACCAGCATGGGACTGCCGTGGTGGTACTGGCCGGCCTGATCAATGCCTTGAAGCTGACCGGAAGAACCATGGAAGAGGCCCGCATCGTCTTCAGCGGCGCGGGGGCGGCCTCCATCGCAGTCGCCCGCCTTCTCATGGAGGCAGGTGCCCGCCATCTCATCATCTGTGACCGCCAGGGTACACTTTATCCCGGCCGGGAGGGGATGAACAGTGAGAAAGAAGCCATCGCCCACCTGACCAACCAGGAGGGGATCCGGGGAACCATGGCGGAGGCCCTCAAGGACGCGGACGTCTTCATCGGTCTGTCCGGTCCCGATGTGCTTGACCAGACCATGATCAGAGCCATGGCACCCCAGCCCGTGATTTTCGCCTGTGCCAACCCTGACCCTGAGATTGACCCGGCAGCGGCCTGGGAAGCCGGCGCCGGCCTGGTGGCGACCGGCCGTTCCGATTATCCCAACCAGATCAACAATGTGCTGGCCTTTCCCGGCATTTTCCGGGGTGCCTTCGACGCCAGGGCTTCCGACATTAACGATCAGATGAAATATGCAGCCGCCATGGCTTTGGCCGGCATGATTGACGACCGGACCCTGGCGCTTGACCGGATCCTGCCTGACGCCTCGGATCCTCTCCTGAAGGATCAGGTGGCCCGGGCGGTCTTTGACGCGGCGGTCGCCTCGGGTGTGTCCCGGCTCAAGTAGAAAACCGCCCGGAGGCGGTTTGTCAGCAAAGAGTTGACTGTCAGTTCAAGTCAGGCCCAGGGGTCCTGTTCGGATGGCAGACGGATCCCCGTCACAATGCCGGGATAATCCCACAGGAACCAGGTGTCCCCTGAGGCTTTGCGTCGCAAGGTGACCAGGCGGGGACTGTCGGCGCCCGATGAGTTGAGACGCAGACGCCTGAATTCGTCGCTTTCTGCCGGAATCGGATCCGGCTGGATTTCAAGGGTCCAGGGCTGATCCGGTGTGTAATTGTTGTCCGGCCTGGCGCCGACAAAGTAGGAGTCGGGCAGGTAGGGTTTATCCATGAGCCGGTCGCGGATGAATTGCTGATCGCGAACCGATAAGGGGCGGGGGCCGTGCAGGACATTCAGGGCCGCCAGGCCTGCCTCACGTTCTTTGACGTAGAGCCCGAGCGCGACGATGAGAAGGGCGGCGGTGCCTTGCGGCTCCTTCATCATGTCCTCAGCCAGAGGCATGAATTGGTCCAGGTTTTCAGGCAGGGATGGGAAGCTGATGGTCATAAAGGATCTCCTTATTTCTCATTTCGATCAGTCTATCACGTGAGCCTTCTATTTCGCGATCAGATCGAAACCGGAAAGCCAGGTCTGATTTGAAGTCCCGAACATGTAGTTGAGGATGATGACATCCGTGATGCCCTGTTCTTTGACCAGGTTGGGCATGCTGCGCACATAATAGCGGGGATCGATCACGTACACCTCATCAAAGTGGTTGGCCAGATAGGGTACGAAGGCATTGCCGAAGGAGTCTTTGACTACCAGCACCTTGCGGCCGATCCGGTGATCGGTCTCAATTTTCAGAAGTGCCCGGTCGCCGCCCGAATAGTTGAGATAGCTGTTGGCTCCCTTAATGCTCTCGTCATTCAGCCTTATCTTGTAGGTGACGGTCATCTCACTGTTGTCCCAGGCCGTCGCTGTGTAGTCGGCATTGGGCTTCCAGCCCTCAGTCGTATCCGGATTGTCCTTCAGCGTCGCGTCTTTGGAGACCCGGTAAAGGGAGCCCAGATAGGTGCCTTCCAGCTCATAGTGTTCCATGTCCTCCAGGGCGGCAGGGGTGAGCCCGGCCGATTCGCAGAAGGCCCGGTAGGCGTAATAAGCGCCAAGCCCGGTCCAGTGATGGTCGGTTCGGTAATAGATGTACTGGTCGCGGTTGTAGAGGAGCTGATCGTAGGCGTTAACCTTTTGAATGCCGGGATCCAGCGCATCGTTGACGATCCCGATGCAGAGCTCCTGCGAAGAATAGCCGGAATGGTGCTCCTCGGGCGCGAAGAGCTCGATGGCGGTGGGGGCGATCAGGCTGTAGAGCTGGACGCCCTCCCCCAGCTTGACATCCAGTTTGTTCAGACGGTCCGCGTAAGCCTTGAGGTTGGTTTCATTGCCGTAATAGCGCTCCATGGCCCTTTTGTTGATGATCAGGAGCAGCTTGGTGGAGATGACCTCATCAGCCGGGTCAAGCGGCGGAGGCTCAGCCGGCTGGGTGGGCTGGGTGGTTTCGGTGATATCAGGAATTTCTTCGGTCCCTGAGGGCAGGGGGGGCTGGGTGGGTGCCGGCGGAGGATCCGTCGGTTCGGGAAGCGGCTCGGGGGCGAAGGTGCCCTCCTCGTCGGGGATCAGGTAAATGGCCATGCCGTCCGCGTTCAGATTGGGATAGGCCATAGCTCTCCAGCTCTTGCCCGCGCGGATGAAGATCTCGCGGAAGGGGAACTGGTCGTTGTACCATTTCTCGATTTTGACCGCTGTGTCCCCAGTCAGCGCATCCGCGTACTGGAGTTTGGGGAACTGGGAGAGGGTCCGCCCCTCATCTTCAGAAACAGCCTCCTGAGGAATGATCAGGTGCAGGATCCCGACCACCAGTAAGGTGACCAGGAAGGTGACGATGAGGATGGATTGGTTTTTTTGGCGTGGATTCATGATTTCTCCCCGTCAGATTAAAAGCGGAAATATAAGAAGGGATTGTAACTCGACGCAACCAGGGAAGCCGTCGAGATCAGAAGGAGCAGTACAATCCCCGCTGTCTTCAGGAAACCGCCCGCGGTCGACGCCTCCAGCTGGTGAAGGGGCCGCTTGAACTTTTTGCGGATCAAGGGCAGCAGGGGGGTGGAGAAGAGCATGGCGACCAGGATGAAGGGAAGGTGCTGTTTCCAGAGGATCCGGGCTTCAATGTCTGCGAAACCGGCCAGGCCGGGGGCAAAAACCCGTTTCCAATAGGTCAGAAAGCGGGAGGTTTCCGTGAAGTAGAAGAGACTCCAGCCCACCAGGACCGCCAGCATGGTCCAAAGATGGCCCAGCAGCCGGGGGATCTTATCCCGATAAGGCAGGATCAGGACCCGTTCCAGCATGAGCAACAGGAAATAGTAAAGGCCCCAGAGGACGAAGTTGATGCTGGCGCCGTGCCAGAGTCCGGTCAGAAACCAGACGATCAGGGTATTTCGAAGCCGGTGCCGCCTGTTGCCCCCCAGGGGGATATAGACATAGTCGCGGAAGAAGGTGCTGAGCGAAATGTGCCAGCGGCGCCAGAATTCCGTAATGGTCCTGGCGATGTAGGGGTACTTGAAGTTTTCCAGGAAGTGAAAGCCGAACATGCGGCCCAGGCCAATGGCCATGTCCGAATAACCCGAAAAATCAAAGTAGATCTGGATGGCGAAGGCAATCATGCCCAGGATGGCTGTAGCGGAGCTGATCTGGGCGAAGTGGCTTGACTCCAGGCAGAGCTCGACGATCTCACTGGCATAGTTGGCTATCAGAACCTTTTTGGCCAGACCCCCCAGGAAACGGCTGATGCCCGAAGCCATGCCCTCGATGGTGATTTGCCTCCGGTAGAGTTCTCTCTCAATGTCGGCGTAGCGGACGATGGGGCCGGCGATCAGCTGGGGGAAGAGGGAGACGTAGAGCAGGAAGCGGCCGTAGGAGCGCTGGAGTTTGATTTCCCCCCTGTAGAGGTCGATGATGTAAGTCAGGGCCTGGAAGGTGTAAAAGGAGATGCCGATGGGCAGCGAGATGGAAGGGACTTTCAGTTGAATGAAGGGGATGACATTCAGGATTTGGACCAGGAAGCCGGTGTATTTGAAGTAGACCAGGCTGGCCAGGGCCAGGACCACGGCCGCCGCAAGCCACATCTTTCTTGTCTGCCGGGTCCTTGAACGATCCAGCATCAGCCCACACAGCCAGATGATCAGGGTGGTCAGAAGCAGCAGGATGACGTAGACCGGTTCCCCCCAGGCGTAGAAGAAGAGGGAGGCGACAAGCAGAAAAGCGTTTTGCGCGCGGATGTTGGTCGTCAGCCAGGCGGCGACCAGACAAACAGGCAAATAGACATACAAAAATATCAGCGAAGAAAATACCATACGTGATCCCTATTGACCTATTGTAAGCCCCGTTTGATGTAAGTCAAGATCCCTGTCCAGGAAATCTGAAGCTTGCGGGGTATCGAGCCAGGCCAGCAGGAGATCAACCACATGTCCGTAGCTTTTGACGCCTTCTTTCTCCTTGTTGACCTTGAGGTAACTGTCGTTGACTTTTTCCGAAAAATCAGCCACAGGCGTCTCAAAGGCTTTCCAGTAAGCTGTCTCCGCCTGCAGGTCACGGATGACTTCCCCCGACAATTCTTCCCGGTAAGCCAGGCTCCAGGCGTCGGGATCTTCTTGCCAGAGTTTATAACTGGCGCTCTTCCAGGCGCTGATCAGACCCGAGTAACGCCAGATCGGATCGGGGTGGGAGACGCAGCTTAAAAAGCCCGCGAACTCGGCGTCACCTTCGCTGGCAAGCCCGCGTGAATGGGCGATTTCATGAGCCGCCGACGCGGGGATCATAAAGCCAGGCTGATCAATATTGACGTTGGGTTCTACCAGAAGGGGCATGTAGAGGCCGACGATCCTGGTATAAGACCAGTAGTGCGAGAGCAGGACCCCTTTGGGGCGTGCACGTACGCTGCTTTGGAGGGCGGGCCAGGTCGATTCCGCCTGATCCCAACCGGCGAAGGCTTCTCTCCAAAGTCCGTCCAGGGAGCCGATATCAGGCAGGCCTTCCGGGGTCTCATCGAGTTCCCGCCGTGCCTGGACGGCTGCCCTGGCCAGCCGGCGTACGCCCTGCTCCAGCTCGTCGACGGAGTGGTCGCGAAGTTCGAGTCCCAGCCGGCCGGCCAGCGGGGAACGCGCGTAGTTGAGTCCGTGGAAGATCAGGAAAAGGGAGAGCATGAGGAAGACCAGGCCCAGGGTCACCAGGAAGGAACGAAAGAAGCGGCGCAGCCGGTGGGTCCTCCCTTTTCGAAAGAGGCGGATCAGGCTCAGGACCAAAATCAGGAGGAGGACCGGCGTCCCGATCAGAACCGTGAATTCGGTCAGGGAAAATCGGAACTGGCTGACCGGCCAGGACCAGAAGGTCGCCAGGGACGGGAAGATCCGGCCGGAATAATAATCGGCCAGGGCCGGGTTTCGAAAGGCAATTTCCCGGAAGATGATCAGGATAAAAGTGATCAGCGCCATGAGCGCCGTGAAGATCAGGGCACCGGCAAGGGATGGGCGGGCACCGGACAATCGGCTGACTTGTTTGAATTTTCGACGCATAGCTCCTCCCGGATCAGTTGACCCATTCTCTCATATCCGGGCGGCCCGGGGCGATGGGAAGCCATCAATCTGTTATGATTGGGCTGGATTTTTCCATCGAAGCGGACTGTTTTAAAACGCAGAAAGGAAGTGACATGAGCATACCAACCCCCCATATTGAGGCAAAGAGCCCAGATGAAATCGCCCGGACTGTCCTGATGCCCGGTGACCCCCTCAGGGCAAAATTCGTTGCGAAAACCTACCTGGAATCCCCCGTTCTTTTTAACCAGGTGCGGGGCATGCTGGGTTACACGGGCCTTTACAAAGGCAAGCGGGTTTCTGTCATGGGATCGGGCATGGGCATCCCCTCGTCCATGATTTACATCCATGAGCTGTATGCCTTTTATGAAGTCGACACCATCATCCGCATTGGCAGTACCGGCGCCATGCAACCGGACATCAAGCTGCATGATCTGGTGCTGGCAACGGCTGCCAACACTGATTCCAAGGTCAATTACGGTCTTTTCGGCCCCTATGACTTTTGCCCCACCCCCGATTTCGATCTCCTGGTGGAAGCTTACGCCAAGGCCAAGGAGATGGGGATCCGGGTTCACGCGGGCACCGTTCTGAGCTCGGACCAGTTCTACACACAGCTGTCTGATGAGGTCATGAAGAACCTGATGCAGTACGGGGCTCTGTGCGCCGAGATGGAGTCAGCCGGTCTCTACATGAAGGCCAGGCAGTTCGGCAAGCGTGCCCTGGGCATGTTCACGGTCAGTGACCATATCCTGACCCAGGAGGCGGATACACCGCAGGCGCGTCAGGAAGGTTACCGCCAGATGATGGAGCTGGCG
>JAAZFK010000227.1 GCA_012511735.1 Clostridiaceae bacterium
AATAATACTTGTAGCTATTAACCTCATTTTCTGTCCAACCCGCATTCAGAAGCAAGGGCGCGCAATGCAGGATCATGCCGACATTGCCGATGGAGGTCTCAATCATGGATCCGGCGGGAATAAAAAACTCGCCCAAGCAGGCAGGCAGGCGGTTGACCAATTCCGCGTTCTGTTCCGCCTTGAAAGTTGAAAGCAGCACATCGGATTTCAATGCCACCACATGCACCGAGTCGGTCCCGATTTTCCTGCAGGTATAAATAATCGTCTGGGCTTCAGCGATCAGTTGCTTGTGCTCCCGATTGAACTTTTCGTAGGTCATGAAAAATTCCAGGGCTCCAAAGGTTCTTCCGGGATTAAGGAGAATCAAGGTTTCTCTCTTGATATGCTTGCCGATCAACTCAGCCAGTTCCTTGTGGGCGTACGCGGGGGTGGTGATGAGAACCAGATCAGGGGCGTCCAGGGCGATCCGGATCTGGTCAGTCACCTGTGAAATGGGTACCTGGCCATTGATCACACCCTCACAACGGATCACCGGGTGATCGATCAACTTGGCAATGGCGGACCTGGTCCTGTTCCATAAGGTCACCTCATGGCCGCCCAGGCTGACATGCGCGGCCATGGCCAGACCGGAATTACCTGCGCCGATCACGGTAACCTTCATACTGACCTCCTTCCCGTTGGCAATGCCTGACCCCTGAAATTGAACCTGGTTGACTCGAAAATGATTGGACCTTGTTTTGAACAATTTGACGCGGCTTATGACTGTCCGGGAATCAGGATCCCGGCACGGCCGCCAAAACAAGGCGGGCTTCTATCATAGCAAAAACTTAACCTTCGTACCTGAGTGCCTCAATCGGGTGTTTGCCTGCTGCCTTATAAGCGGGATAGATCCCGAAAAGCACGCCGATCGCCACCGCGAAGGCCATGGCAATTAAAACCACTTGAAATGAAAGATAAAAAGAGATCAGGCCGCCCGCGATCCAGGTCGCAATCTGGAGCAGACCGAATGAGAACGCAATCCCAATGGCACAACCCATCAGGCTGATCACCAGGGCCTCGATCAGAAACTGAAATAGAATACTGCCCTTGGCAGCGCCGATTGCCTTGCGGATACCAATCTCCTTGGTCCGCTCAGTCACCGACACCAGCATGATGTTCATAGTGCCGATTCCGCCTACCAGAAGTGAGATGGCCGCGATGCCACCCAACAGGTAAGACAGCATATCCGTGACGGTTCCTACTACACTCATCAGGCTGGACTGATTGAATACGTAGAAGGCCTCGTCATCCTCTTTGAATCGCCTCATCAAAAAGGAGGACAGAGCCTCTTCGGCCTCGTCCATGCTCCTGGGATTGGAAGGGGTCGCGATGAAATTAGTAATGCCGCCCCGCATGCCCGAAAGACGGGTCAAGACAGAGTATGGCGCGTAGACCTTGACCGCGGTGGTCATGACACTCATCAGCGAGGTATCTTCCTGAAGAACACCGATCACCTTGTAACTTCTCCCGTCCAGGAGCAGACTCTCTCCCAGAGGATCTGACTGGCCAAAGAACTTGTCCGCCGCCTCCAGGCTGAGCACCACCACATAAGAACTGTTGTCAACATCCGTGGTTTTCAAGAATCTGCCCTGCCGTGTCTGCCAGCGGTGAATCTCGCCGTAGCCGGGTAAGGTCCCGTAGAGAGTGACGGCTTCCTCCGTGTAACCATGCTTGGCTGTGACCACCGTCTGGATCAGAGGCGCCACCTGGCCGATGTCGGGGTGGGTCTGCAGTTGCTCAAGATCAGCGAGTTTCAGGGGATTGCCCTTGTCGTCGAGGATCATGGTTGTCAGAAGGTCGGTTCCCAGCGTCGAGACCTGTTCCGTGACGGAATCGGAGGCGCTGCTGACCAGT
>JAAZFK010000228.1 GCA_012511735.1 Clostridiaceae bacterium
GTTTGCTGGATAAAACGGAAGAAGAGGTGGAAGCCCTTTTGGAGCAGCTCACCCGCCGTTACCAGCGTGACCCTCAATCAGGGTTGATTTTAAGGGAACTTGAGGGGGCCGCTGCCCTTGCCAGCGCGCCGGAACACGCGGAACTGGTCGAAGCCTTCTATGGCAAGGTCCGGGAACAGAAGCTGACCGACGCGGCCTACGAAACCCTGGCCGTCATCGCTTACAACGCGCCGGCCACCCGCGCCGAGATCGAGACCGTGCGGGGTGTCGACAGCGATTCCGTGGTGGCCCGCCTGATCGAGCGGGGTCTGGTCCGGGAAGTGGGGGTGCTTGACGCGCCGGGCAGACCTGCGCTTCTGGACGTGACGGAACAGTTTTTGTTGGACTTCGGACTCAAATCCACCCGGGAACTGCCCGCGGTCGATCTGCTTATGTATGATACCGTGACCCGCTTCACCGAAGGAGAAAAAGACATGCACAGCCAAGCGGCTCCCAAACCCCTGGTCATCGCCATCGACGGGCCTTCGGGGTCCGGCAAGAGCACCGTGGCCCGCCTCCTGTCCGAACACCTGGGCATTTTAACCCTGGATACGGGAGCCATGTACCGGGCTTTGGGCTATAAGGCCCTGCGTTCCGGCATCCAGCCCTCGGACGGGGAAGCCGTCCGGGTCATGCTGGCCTCGACTGTCATGGAGATCGACCTGTCTGACCGGGTGCAGAAGACCCTGGTCGACGGCGAGGACATGACGCCCTACATCCGGACGCCGGAGGCCTCCAAGGCCGCGTCCGACATCAGCGTCCTGCCCGTTTGCCGTGATTATTGTGTCCGGATCCAGCGGGAATTGGGCCAACGCCAGGCCCTGATTCTGGAAGGGCGGGACATCGGGACCTATGTCTTCCCCGATGCCCCGGTCAAGTTTTTCATCACCGCTTCGCCGCAAGCCCGGGCGCAAAGGCGGCTGAAAGACCTGGAAAAAGCGGGGGTTGAGACCAGCCTGGAAGAGGTCATGCAGGAGATGGAGAAGCGCGACCGCCAGGACGCCGAGCGTGAACTGGCACCGACCAAACGTGCCCCCGACGCCATTCACATCGATTCCAGCGGGATGACCGCGGCCGAGGTTGTCCAGGCCATGATTGACGTGATCCGGCAAAAAGAACGCCAGCAGCCCGGCTGGGTGAGCCAGGCAGGGGACGGAACCGAATGAGAGACGCGGACCGCTTGAAGTCTGAATTGGCAGGAAATGACAAGTTTGCCGCCTGGATCCGAGGTACCGTCCGCGTCCTGGCCGCCCTCTTCCTTTGGCCTGTTTATCTGCCCCGCCGCCAAGGACAACTGATGGAGCCGGAGGGGGAAGGTTGCATCCTGATTGCCAACCACCACAGCATCCTGGATCCCATCTTTGTCACCTTTTTATATCCTTCCCCGCGCTTGAGCATCGTGGCCAAGCAGGAGCTTTACCGGATGAAGCTGATCGGCCGGATCCTCAAGGCCTTTCGCTCCATCCCGCTGGACCGGTCCATCGCCGATGTCCGGGCCAGCAAATTGATTCTGTCCCAGATCAAGGCAGGCCGGGTGGTGGGGATCTTCCCTGAGGGGACACGCGTCAAACCCCAGGAAGCCGCGACCGCCCAGCTCCATGCCTCCATTCTCATCTATGCCATCAGGCGGGGCATCCCGCTTTTGCCCGTCTCCATTCAACCCCGCTACGGCTTTCTTGGCCGGCCGCGCTACATCTTCAGCCAACCGGTCCGCTACGGGCTGAATAAGAGTGGGGCTCCTTCCAAAGAGGAGCAGGAGGCCATGGCGCGGGAGCTCATGCGCCGCATCTATCAGGGGGCGGGTCTGGATTACAATCATCCGAAAGAAGAAGAATACCGTAAAATCTTTGAGGAACTGGTCACCGAGACACCTGTCCAAAACCTGGTTCCGGTAGGCAGGAAGGGGAAGAAGCGTGGAGATTGAAGTCGCCAGGTCCGCGGGCTTTTGCCCCGGGGTCAGACGGGCCGTTGATCTGGCCTACCGAACACTCGAAGAAGGTGACGGTACTCTCTGGCTCTACGGTGCCCTGGTCCACAATGAGCAGGTGATCGGGGATCTCCTGGAGCGGGGAGCCAGGCTGGCCGATTCTGTGGAAGAGATACCGGAAGGATCCAGTGTCCTGATCCGGGCGCATGGGATTTCGCCCGCGGTTGAACAGGCGCTTCTGGCCAAGGGCGCGACCATCCTGGACGGCACCTGCCCCTTTGTCAAAAAAATTCAGACCCTGGTCGCCAAGGCCTCAGCCCAGGGCAAAGGTGTCATCATGACCGGAGCGGCGGATCATCCGGAGGTCATCGGTGTCACAGGCTACATGGAGCAGGGAAGTCCGGTTCTGATTGAAACCCTGGAAGAGGCCCGCCAGCTGGATTTTGACGATCGGGAGTGGATTCTTGTCTCCCAGACCACCTTCTCGGATGAACGGTGGAAACAAA
>JAAZFK010000229.1 GCA_012511735.1 Clostridiaceae bacterium
CCATCAGATTGGTCGCGCGCATAATGGCGCCGACCGTGCTTTGTCCCGTCCCGTAATAATTGTCGAACCAGGTCTTGCACCTGGCGTCATTGACGGCGATGGCGGGGAAGGCCAGCCGGCCCTCCCGCTCCCAGGCGCGAAGTCTTTGTACGCCCGAGGTCGTTTCCTCACAGGCACCGATCAGATCCCCCGCGTATTCGCTGCACTCGCCCATCAGGAGATTGATCAGGTCGGCTCCGTCATCAATAACCAGGTGAGGCTTCAGGCTCAAGGTCCTCTTCCAGAACTCCCTGTATTTCTCGAAAGAGGCCCCGTGGATGGCATTGACCTCACAACCGTCCGCCACCAGGGCGGCGCAAATGGCATCCTGGGTGGACTGCGGATTGGAACCCGTCACGTATACTTCCGCGCCTCCACGTCTGAACGCGCGCACCAGGCAGGCTGTTTTGGCTTCAAGGTGAACGGCGAGGGAGATTCGGAGTCCCTTAAATGGTTGTTCGCTTTCAAAACGATTGCGGATTCTCCCGAGAATGGGCATGTGACGCTCCGCCCAAAGAATCCGACGGAGACCTTGATCTTTCAGATTGATATCGAAAATTTCTGACATAAAGGCTAATCTCCTCAAAAATGACTCAAGACAGAGTCCATTCTTTGATCGAATTAGCTAAATTTTAGCACGGCGGCAGGCCCTGTTCAAGGAAAAGAAGCAAAGAGCGGGCATTGCCCGCCCTTTGAAAGCGACGATTAAATGCTAGATCTCGAACTGGCTGCGGTAGAGGGAGGCGTACTCTCCTCTACGATCCAGCAGTTCCTGATGGGTACCACGTTCGGCAATCCCCCGGTCGGACAGCACCAAAATCTCATCGGCATTCCGGATGGTCGACAGCCTGTGGGCAATGACCAGGGTCGTCCTGTCACGCGACAGATCATCAAGCGCCGCCTGGATATAACGCTCCGAGATGTTATCCAGAGAGCTGGTTGCCTCATCCAGGATCAGGATGGGTGGGTTGCGCAGGAAGGCGCGGGCAATGGAAATCCGCTGGCGTTCGCCGCCGGAGAAGCGGACGCCCCGTTCACCCACGACCGTATCGTAACCATCCGGCAGAGACTCGATGAAATCATCGATGTTGGCACGTCTGGCCGCCTCCTTAATCTCCTCCAGCGACGCGTCCCAGTTACCGTAAGCGATGTTGTCGCGGACCGAACTGTTGAAGAGATAGACATCCTGCTGTACCACCGCGATGTTGTCACGCAGTGAGTCAAGGGTGAAATCGCGCACATCGGTTCCATCAATCAGCACCTGTCCCAAAGTCACGTCATAGAAACGCGGGATCAGGGAACAGATGGTCGTCTTGCCGACACCCGAGGGTCCCACCAGGGCAACCGTTTTCCCTGCTTCGACTGTGAAAGACAGCCCATCGAGGACATTCTCATCCTCGTAACGGAAGGTGACCTGATCAAAAATGATGCGCCCTTCAAGCGTCCCCGCGTCCACCGCGTCGGGACGGTCGGCGATTTCGGGCTCAGTATCCAATACCTGGATCATCCGCTTGAAGCCCGTCATCCCCTGCTGGAATTGTTCGTTGAACATGATCAGGGTGCGGATGGGATCCAGGAACATATTGATATAAAGAATATAGGCAATGACATCAGCAGGGTTCAGCGTGCCACGCACGACGAAGAGACCTCCGGCAACCAGGGTCGTCAGATAGAGCATGCCCTGCATGAAGCGGTTGAGCGTGTGGTAGCGGCCCATGACCATATAGGTGCGCCGCTTGGAACGGTAGAAGGCTTCGTTGCCCCGGTGGAACTTATCCATTTCGATCTCTTCGCTGGAGAAGGACTGGACGGTACGGATGCCAGACAGACTGTCCTGCACAATGGCATTGACGTCCGCGATTTTGCGGCGGTTATCCATGAAGGCGCTTGTCATCATCTTCCGGTAGCCCAGGGTCACCATCAGCATGACAGCTGTAAAGAAGATAAGAATCAGCGTCATGGGTACATGGATCATGGCGAGAATAATGAATGAACCAATCAGTTTGAAGAAGGAAATGAAGACGTTCTCAGGCCCGTGATGAGCCAGCTCAGTAATCTCAAACAAATCGGTAATCAGGCGCGACACCATTTTACCCGTACTTGTATTGTCAAAGAAGGAAAAAGAGAGCTTTTCCATGTGGGTAAACAGCTCTCTTCGCATGTCGGTTTCGATCCGCGCCCCCAAAATATGACCGTAGGAGGTGACAAAGTAAAGTGCCACCGCCTCGACGACATAAAGGCCCAACATGAGAAGCGCCGTGCGTGTCAGGATGGGGATGATCATGGACTGGTTACTCATGGTAAAGACGTCGTTGATCAGATAGCGGATGATGGAGGGGAAGGCCAGCCCAACCGCGCCTTCCACCGCCGCGAAGAAGAGGTCAGCGGTAAAAAGCCAGAGATAAGGTTTGTAATAAGAGGCAAAACGTGCCAGGAGAGATTTTTTCTTTTTTGTTTTTGTCATAGACAGGCGGCCTCCGTACGGGCCGGTACCTTCTTTCTCGAAATAATCTTGTGAACCACCAGTCAATCTACCATATCCCACTCCCGGCGCGCGAGTCCGGTAACAAGCGACCATGATTTTTTCTTGCGGGATCTGAAAGAGGTGTAAACTGGCACAAAAGAGTACCTCGCGAATCAGGAGGCTGAATCATATGGATCTTAAGAAAATCTTGCGCGCGACTGATCACACCCTTTTACGGCCTGCCGCTACCTGGCTGGAAATAGAGAGCTTGCTCGAAGAGGCCATGATCTACGATTGCGCTTCTGCCTGCATCCCGCCCTCCTATGTCATGGAAGCGGTGTCCCATGTGGGAAATGATCTCCCCATCTGCACCGTCATCGGCTTTCCCAACGGCTACGACACGACGGGGTCAAAGCTTTTCGCGACCGAGGACGCTCTTGAAAATGGCGCTCGTGAAATCGACATGGTCATCAACCTTGGCTGGGTCAAGGACGGTCTATGGGATTTCATAGAAGATGAAATCGACCAGATCCGGGATCTATGCGAAGACGCCCTCCTGAAAGTGATTGTGGAGACTTGTGAGTTGACAGACAAGGAAAAAATACATCTTTGCGCGATTGTAACCGATTGTGGTGCTGATTTTCTCAAGACTTCGACCGGCTTTTCCTCCGCGGGCGCGACTGCTGACGACATCCGTCTGATCAGGGAGCACCTGGGTTCACGGGTGGGCATCAAGGCGTCAGGTGGAATCCGCACTCTGGAGGACGCCTGGACCTTCATGGAGCTTGGCGCGACCAGGATCGGCGCTTCCGGTCTGGTCAGGCTGGCCGCAGAATTTTTGGAGGACGATTAATCGAAGAAACCGGCCATGTCTTCGATTTTAAAGCCTTGGGGCGGACAGACCACTGTCCGCTTTTCCTTGCCTGCCTGGAGCATGGAGAGCGCGCTGCTCAACGAATCCCTGCCCGCCTCACCCGGCGCCAAGGGCTGCCTCCCTTCCCGGATGGCATCCATCAGATCAGCATAGAGGAAGGTATAGGGATTGCCGATCTGTCTCAACACACCAAGGCCTTCACGCCGGATGTGATTGCGGATTGCCGCGAAGAGGATCCTGGGGGCCAACTCCTTCCCCCCATCTCTTTTGACAGACACCGCCTGTTTGCCTTTGGTAAAGGAGGCGCGGATGGTTCCCTGTTCACAACGCAGAAAGAAAGAAGCTTCATGGCAGGACGGGTCTGTATTGGTCGTTCCTTCCAGCAGTAAAAAGGTTTGATTTTCAAGCGTGAGCATCCCCGCGACCAAGTCGGCCGCCTCCATTTGGTGGCTTTGCCGGGCCAGGACGGCAGTTGCCTCGACAGGGCGGGCGTCCATCAGCCAGGCCATCAGGTCCAGTCCGTGGATGCTCTGATTCATCAGGGCGCCACCCTCCGCTTGCCAGCTGCCAAACCAGTCAGCCTGATCGTAATAGGCCTGGTCATGTCCCCAGCGAACCGTGGTGGTCCCGTAAAGCACCTTACCGAAAAGTCCGCTTTGCACCAGCGATCTGATCTGGGCGACGCCGGGGAAGTAGCGGTACTTCATGCCAACTGCCAGGCGCTTATTCTTTTCGCTGGCAGTCTCAATGATCCGGTCTGCCTGCCCCAGGTCGAGCGTTAACGGTTTTTCCACCACCAGATGCATGCCCGCGCCCAGGACCTCCATGGCCAGATCGAAGTGCGTCAGGGGAGGGGTGGCAATGACAGCCAGATCGAAGGAGCGCTTTTGAAGTAAATCGGTCAGGTTGTCTGATAGCTCCGGTTTGGGCAAGCGGTTCTTGCGCGTGGCCAAGGCCTCCTGGATCATCCGCGGATCCCGATCCACCAATCCTTCCAGTCGGAAGCAACCTTTCTTCTCAAAATAATTAATGGCCTTCAAGTGGGCACGGGATGCCCGTCCACAGCCGATCATCAGGACAGCCAAAGGTCGGTCCGGTCTTGGTCGTTTCTTCATGGGCTCCCTCCTGCTACAAGCTGATCCCGGTCCGATAGCCGGCCCTTACAGCCTGGGTGATCATGTCGGGGCGGCTGGCGTCCCCGATCAGCTTGATGTCGGGTGCGGCATAGGAATCGACCAGCAGGCGGTAAAGGTCGGTTTGCGGCAGTGTGCCCGTGGCGATAAGAACCAGATCGGACTCCAGTTCCTCTGTTTCCATGGCCTGCTGGATCGGTTTATTAAAGGGATTGGGAACATTGTCCGGCAACAGGGGGGACCAGCTGTTGTAAGGGTCGGGGACGGACGGTGACCGATTGGTCCTGACAGTCACGCGCCCGAAGTCGATGGCCTCCAGCTCAGTACAGTTCATCAGGCGAACCCCGCATTTTTCCAGTTCATGGATCAGATGGCCGCGATTGGCGGTGCAGATCCCCTCCATCAGATAGGGAAGTTTTTCAATGACGGTGACCTTGAGACCGTATTCAGCCGCGACCATGAAGGCAAGCTCACAGCCCGTCGAACCTCCGCCAACCACCGTAATCTTCTGCTTGCCGTCAAGCCTCGACGGATCAAGGAGCAGGTCCCTGGCGGTGATGGCCAGGTCGATTCCCTCCACGTCGGGGAGGCAATTGCGACTGCCCGTCGCGCAGACGATGGTGTCATATTGCCCTTCTGTCAGCACCTTAAGCGTCGCCTCAGTCCCTGTTTTCAATATGAAGTCAGGCTCATCGCGCTGCGCCCTGGCCGCAGTCCGCTCCATCCACTCCAGATAGTTACGCAGATCCCGCTTGAAAGAAGGCAGGGCAGCCAAGCGAACCATCCCCCCCACCCCGGTTTGCTGATCGAAAAGATGGACCTGGTGCCCACGTGCCAGCGCCGCCATGGCACATTCAAAGCCTGCGGGGCCCGCTCCCACCACGGCAATCTTCTTAGTCTGCCCGGCCGGCCTGATCTCAGCGGGCAGGGTGAGTTCGTAAGAGGTTCTGGGATTAACCGCGCACTGAGGGCGCCCCCCCAGGATGAATTCATTGATGCAGGCTTCCTGACAGCCGATGCAGGGACGTATGTCCGCGACGCGGCCGGCATAGGCCTTGTTGGGCCATTGGGGGTCAGCCAGAAGAGGGCGGCCCAACATGACCAGGTCACAGCTTCCATCTGCCAAAGCCTTCTCCGCCAGATCGGGATAACCGAGCTTGCCGACAGCCGCGACCGGGACGGGCAGACCCTTATTCGACATAATCTCTTCTTCCTGGAAGTATTGCCTGACCAGTGCCGCCGCTTCGAGAAAGAGTCCCGGTTTCATGGTCGCAGGGGGGTGAGGAAGCCACCAATTGTCGTAGCAACCCAGGTCAACGTCAAACAGATCCACCCCCGCCGTCACCAGATTCTTCATGTAATCGAGCGTTTGGCTGATCAGGCGTTCATTTCTAAATTTCCGAAGCGGTTTAACCGTCTCCATCCTGTCACCGAATGTCGCGTTCAGGGCAAGCGACAGGTCGATCCTGTACATGATCGGGTAGTCGGATCCCGTACGTTTCCGAATCTCCTTGACCAGATCCAGCCCAAAACGCTGCCAGTTCGCAAAGCGGCCAATCTTCCTCCGGTTGAAAGCGGTGTTCGCCAGCTGCTCCAGCAGATAGCCCTCGTGACCGTGCAAATAGACGCCGTCAATAGTTGCCAGTTTAGCATCAGCAGCAGCCTGGCCGAAGTTCCTGATAATCTGCTTGAGCTTCCTGTCTGACAGCCGGAGACAAGGCACTTGCGGCAGGTAATAGTTGGGATTAAAGGATGAGGAGACGGGAAATTTACGTTGATTGACCAGGCATTGAGGGTTGCCCACCCGGCCCAGCCCGGCGGACAATTGAATAAAAAAGTGAGCGCCGGCCGCATGAACCACATGTGCCAGATCCCGCCAACCGGCCAAATAAGTGCGGCTTCCCAGGATTTTCGGAAAGTAAGTAAGTCCTCCCGGCTCCGTCAGGGAATGATCGATGCCAAACGAGACGGGTACCAGCCCTGATGTGATCAGACCGGCCCCCCCTTTGGCGCGTTCCTCATAATAGGCGATCATGGACCGATCGGGCCGACCCGTCTCTTCAGTCATGGAAATGTTGCCCATGGGAGCCATGACCAGCCGATTTTTTAGCGTAATGCTGTTGACCCGCAAAGGAGAAAACAGCGCTTTATACGGGTAAAGCAATTGGGTCATTCTGCCCGATGCTTCCTTGTCCGGATCGAGAAACCAGTCACCCGTGTCGCTGAGCCATTCGTCCAGGAGCTTTTCAGGATCGTTTGCCACCGTTCGACACCTCCCACAAAGATCTATGGAAAATCATACCACGTAACCGGCAATCCGCCCCTTGTGACAGGTGCTCCCAAGCGCCAGC
>JAAZFK010000230.1 GCA_012511735.1 Clostridiaceae bacterium
ACGGTCGTCGCGGCCATGGGTGACGCCAAGAAAGCGGCGCTGGATATCCTGGCCAGGGAAGGATTGGATCACGATTTCATCCGCGTCCCGGTTCCCGTCGATGAGGCAGTTATTCTGGAAAGGCGAGGGGAGCTGGAAGACGCAAAATCACCATCCGATGAAGGGCTGCGCTGCCTGATTTGTGACCAGGTCTGCCGCATCTGCACGGAAGTTTGCCCTAACAGAGCCAACGTTGCCATCCCGGTGGCGGGCTTTTCCAACTCAGAACAAATCGTCCACATCGACGGCATGTGCAATGAATGCGGCAATTGCGCCACCTTCTGTCCCCATGCCGGCAAACCATACAAGGACAAGCTGACGGTCTTCTGGACCGAAGAAGATTTTGCCGATTCAGACAACATCGGTTTCCTCAAGCTTGAGGGCGGCATGTTCAGAATCCGCGATGAAAAGGGCCTGGTCTATGACCTGCCCCAAAGCGGGCTGGCTGACCGGGCAGGCCAGGAGATGGCAATGCTTATCGCGACGGTGACGAGGGATTTCGCCTATTTGTTGAACAGCTAAGAAGTTGGCGAAGCGCACAGGTCAAGCCATTGACAGGAGGATAGAAATGATTATTGGCAAGGGAAGATTGGTGACCAATGACCCGGATCAGCCCTATTTTGAAGAGGGCGCCGTGCGTGTGACCGGTGAGATCGTCGATGCTGTCGGTCACTTTGATGATTTAAAGAAGCAATACCCGGACGATCAGGTCCTGGACGCCAAGGGCCGCGTGATCATGCCCGGCATGATCAACGCGCATACTCACATCTACAGCTCCTATGCCAGAGGCATGGGGGTGTCGAAGCCGACCCGCAATTTTCCGGAGATTTTAAAAAATCTCTGGTGGGCACTCGATCGAAGTCTGACCATGGAGGACAACGAGCTGTCGGCTTACACAACCTTCATCGACAGCATCCGCAATGGGGTGACCACTCTTTTCGATCATCATGCCAGCCCGCACGCGGTGGAGGGGTCCCTCTTTACCCTGGCTGACGCAGCCGCCAAGATCGGGATCCGGGGATCTTTTTCAATGGAATTGTCAGACCGTGACGGCGTCAGGATCGCGGATAAAGAGATCAAGGAAAATGTCGATTTCATCAAGGCAATGAATACGGATGAACAGGACATGATCAAGGGCATGTTCGGCATGCACGCCTCCTTCACCCTCTCGGACAAAACCCTGGACAAGGTTAAGACCGCCATGGAGGGGGTCGATGCCGGTTATCACATCCATGTCGGAGAGGGCCGTGAGGATCAGTACGACAGTCTGGAAAAATACGACATGAGGGTGACGGAGCGCCTTTTGGGCTGGGGACTCCTGGGGCCGAAAACCATTGCCGTCCACGCGGTCAATGTCAACGGCCGCGAACTTGATATTCTTGCCGAGACCGATACAACCGTCGTTCACAACCCCATGTCCAACATGGGCAACGCGGTTGGATCTACCCCTGTCCTGGGCATGCTGCGCCGGGGAATCAGGTTGGGATTGGGGACAGATGCCTACACTCACGACATGTTCGAGTCAATCAAGGTCTCGAAGATTCTGCAATCCCACCGCTTATCCGATCCGACTGTGGGTTTTGCCCAAGCCCTGAAGCTCCAGTATGAAGGCAATCCAGCCATCGCGGCCCTTC
>JAAZFK010000033.1 GCA_012511735.1 Clostridiaceae bacterium
GAGGAAGTACTGGCCATGGTCGATTCATTCGATCTGAGGGAACAGGTCATCATCTCTTCTTTCAGTCTGGAAAGTGTCACCTTGTTTAAACAGCTGGCTCCTGACATTGATGTGGGTTTTCTTTACCAAAAATGGCTGCCGTCTGTGGTCGGAAGAGTCCTTAAATCCGGACTGGACGCCATCCACCCCTTCTACGCCAATCAGCTTTGGCCCTGGATGACCTGTCAGGCTCATCGACAAGGATTAAAGGTCAGGGTCTGGACGGTCAATCACGTCCCGGTCATCAAGAACGCGCTTTGGCGGCAGGTCGACACCATCATGACCGATGACCCTGAGCTGATCCTTGCCATCCGGGATCATGACCAATTAAAAACCCGGCTTCAGCGAGGCTGACTCCGGGCTCCATTCTCTATTCATAAATATTGAGATTAGTCGTCGATCAAATCGCTCCCATCAACTACAAAATCCTCATCCATATTCCCGCCGAGTCCTTCGTCATCCGTATTGGTGCTGGACAGCAATGTCGCTGTCGGTTCTGCTTCTTCATCTGTTTTTTGCGCCCAAACACCCCCGACCGCAACGACCAGGAGCAGGACAACGATTAAGACTAGTAAGGCTACGCGTTTCATTGGTTTCTTTCCAAAATCTTATTAAAATTCAACAAATTTCATATCTATTCATGTTATATCAGCGGCCCGATTTGGATGGTATTACTAATATTTCAACTGATATTACACAAAGAACCATTTGTAAAATAGCTTGTACTTTTATACCATACTTGACCTGTTTTTTACAAGAGGAGATTTTGTAACTTAGGTTCCGATCACAAACAGGCCACTTTTCGCCCTTCTCTGGCAAAGAAGACAGCGGCCGGCGCTGGCTCTATAATGGTCTTCTGATCAAGAAACTGTAACCTGTGAAAGTGAACTGAAAAATGTGTGCAAATAAAAAAGCCAACGACGATTCACTGATCGTTGCCATCCGCGACCTCAATACACACGGACAGGGTGTCGGCGTGATCGAAAATGATCCCTCGGGAGACTGTCAGGGCATGATCTGCTTTGTGGACGGTGCCCTGCCAGGAGAGCGGATCTCCGGAACTCTACGTGAACGCAAGCGCAACTACCTGATTGTGACTCTCGACCAGGTTCTCGAGCCCAGTCTCGACCGCATCGACAGCGATTGCCGCTACTTCCCCGAGTGTGGAAGCTGCCGTCTCCGTCACTTGAACTATCCTGCCGAGCTTGCCGTCAAGGAGAAGCATGTCCGTGACCTGCTTTCCCGAAACGGACTCCTGGGTCATGATTCACCCGTCTTCAAACAAATCATGGGCATGAAAGATCCTTTGCATTACAGAGGAAAAAGTATCTTCCCTGTCACATCCGACCCGGCAGGATCAGGCCTCCTGATCGGCCAGTACCGTTACGGATCGCATGACCTGGTGGATCTCCACGATTGTCACATCCAAAGCCGGCCCGCGCTCGCCCTGGTCAATCGGATAAGGGAACTGGCTTCACGCGATCAAGTCACGGCCTACGATGAGCGAACACATGATGGCACACTACGCCACCTGCTGATCCGGACGGGATTCTCTTCGCAGGAGATCATGGTGGTCTTCGTCGTCAATGATCGTCAAGCGGACGAGGCCATTACAAGCTGGCTCCCTCTCCTCAAGGACACGATCAAACCTCTGGGCTTCGCACTTCAAAGCAGCTGGATCAATGATATGGACACCAGGGGTAACCGGATCCTCTCCTCCAAATACCGTCATCTGGATGGCAGTCAAACCATCGAAGAAATAATCAATGGCGTCACCTACAGGATCTCGCCTGACAGCTTCTTCCAGGTTAATCCGAGGCAGGCGGCTGTCTTATTCGATGAAGTGATCAGGGCAGCTGAACTCCAACCGGGCGAAAGAGTGCTCGACCTTTATTCAGGTGTTGGAGCGATCAGTCTGCAGTTTGCTTCAGCCGGCAAAGAACTGGTTCCACCGCTTGAAGTAACGGGCGTCGACCGGGTGAAGCAAGCAGTGATGGACGCCCGGGCGAACGCGAAGATCAATGAGCTTGTCAATCTCTCCTTTATCGAGGCCGACGCAACCGAATGGCTGAAAGATTATGAGGACAATGCCGAGAACCAACCCTTCGATATCATCGTCGTCGACCCGCCGAGAAAAGGACTCGACCCTAAAGCTCTGGACGTCCTCCGGGAATCGGGCACTCCCGAAATTATCTATGTCAGTTGCAATCCGGCCACCCTGGCCAGGGACCTGGCGCTCTTGAGTGATGTCTATGGAATCGAGAGCGTTCAGCCAATTGACATGTTCCCGAGGACGACGCATGTGGAGACGGTAGTATTGATGTCAAGAAATGGCTGAAAAGCCTTGAAATCAAGGGATTAAAAGACTGGTGAGTTCGTGAAAATGAGTGTCAAGAAAGCATGCTAATAAAAAATGGAGTCTGGA
>JAAZFK010000231.1 GCA_012511735.1 Clostridiaceae bacterium
AAAGAAAGCAGATCAAGCTGATCCTGAGGATTATTGATTCCTTCCTGCGCGATCTTTTGCTTTTACAGGAGGGGATGGGGCCGGATACGCTGGTGAACGCGGATCTGGCGGGCGCGCTGGAAAGTTGGCAGGCAACCAATCCCGCCGCGGATCCTGCCAGGGCCGCGGACCTTGTCGGGCAGACCGGGCGGGCTCTGGGGGCGAACGCCAACTTTGATCACACGACTGCCCGCATGCTGCTGGGGCTTCGCGCCTTTTTGGGTGGTCACAGGATCACCGATGGGGTTTTCCGTGACGGGGAAGGCCTTTTGTAACAGAGAGTGAGGAAGGCGCTATAATAGGTGCAGGCCGTTAAAGGCCATGACTTAATAGAAGTTGGATCATTCAAGTGAATAAAGAAATAGACCACAAGAACCCGCAAGAGGCGGGTCAGGACATAGAGAAGAACAAAAATCCAAACCAATACGAAGACAAGGGCGGCTACCCCGTCTGTGCCATACGTGATGATTTCCCTCCGGAGGATTCCGGAGAGGCAGCGGACGGTGATGAGACCGTTTTATTGGTAGGCGTGCGGCTGCACGGACGCGGCAAAGTCTACCATTTCTCCCCCGACGGACATGAGATCCGCAGGGGTGATCACGTCATTGTCGAGACCTCCCAGGGAATCGAGATCGGCCTGGCCGCCGACTGGCCTCAACGGCTGCCCAAAAGCGCCATCAGGGCGCCCCTGAAGCGGGTTCTGCGCCTTGCCTCCAACGATGACCTCATGCACTACGAGGAGAACAAGCTGCTGGAGGAGGAAGCGCTGGTCACGGCCAGGGAGCGGGTGGAGTCCTACGGGCTGGAGATGTCGCTGGTAGGCGTGGAGTATCGCTTCGACAACCGCAAGATCACCTTCTACTTCACCTCTGAGGGCCGGGTTGATTTCCGTGAACTGGTTCGCGATCTGGCCTCCATCTTCAGGACACGGATTGAGCTCCGCCAGATCGGTGTGCGCGATGAGGCCTGTATGATCGGCGGTCTGGGGATCTGCGGGCGCGAGTTATGCTGCAGTTCCTTCCTGCACGAATTCCGGCCGGTCTCCATCCGCATGGCCAAGGATCAGAACCTTTCCATGAACCCTTCCAAGATTTCAGGCACCTGCGGCCGCCTGCTTTGCTGTCTCAATTACGAGCACCATGTCTACGTCGACGCCAAGAAGCGGATGCCGGCCCGCAAATCGCGTGTCATGACGCCGGATGGCCGGGGTCAGGTCGAAGCGGTCAATCTGCTCAAGGAAGAAGTGACAGTCCGGCTGGATCGGAACGGGGAGCAGGATGTCGAGGTCTATCACCTGTCGGATCTGAGTGAATAAAAGACCCCTTTTATGCTATGATCGTTGAGTAGAGTTTATTCGGGGAGCGTGGGATTACGCCTTCCCGGCAGAAGGAGGAAGAGGATGCCGCACATTATCGATGGTGATGAGTGCATCAGCTGTGGCGCTTGCGCTGAGGTTTGCCCGACAGAGGCGATTTCGGAGGGGGAGGCCTTTTACGTTATTGATGCCGAGCTTTGCATTGACTGCGGGGCCTGCGTTGAAGTCTGCCCGGTCGACTGTATTTCGGAAGAGTAATACAGACACGCCGACCCGGTCAAATCAGGCTGCCTCTTGCGGGCGGCCTCTTTTTTCCAATCCATTCACGAAGGAGATGAGTAGATGGACAATTTTGTTTTTCACAATCCGACCAAGATCCTTTTTGGCGACGGCATGCTTGACCGGCTGCCTGAAGAACTGGAAGCCTATGGACCCAAGGTGCTCCTGGTCTATGGCGGCGGCAGCATTAAGCGGACCGGCCTCTACGACCGTGTGCTGACCCTGCTCGGACAAGCGGACAGGGAAGTTCATGAACTGGCCGGGGTCATGCCCAACCCCAGGACCGAGAAGGTCTATGAGGGCATTGAGATTTGCAAGAAAGAGTCAATCGACCTGATCCTGGCGGTCGGCGGCGGCAGCGTCCTGGATTGCGCCAAAGCCATCGCGGCGGGCGCCTGTTATGAGGGTGATTTCTGGCAGGATCTCTACATTGAGGGACGGGTCATCGATCGGGCCCTGCCTCTGGCCACGGTGCTGACCATGCCGGCGACAGGCAGTGAAATGAACTGCGGATCCGTGATCAGTGAATGGGAATGCAACATGAAACAGGGTTACAAAAATGACAACCTTTTTCCCCGTTTCTCCATCCTGGAGCCCAGCCTGACCATGACCATGCCGCGGGATCAGGTGGTCTACGGGGCCATTGACATGATTTCGCACGTCTTCGAACAGTATTTCTCACCACCGGATGACAATAACCTGTCGGATGAGTTGTGTGAGGCCGTTTTGCGCAATATCCGGACCAACTTGGTGGACGCCCTGGAGGACCTGGAAAACTACCAGGCCCGGTCCAACCTGATGTGGGACGCGACAGTGGCGCTGAATTACCTGCTGGGCATGGGCAAGCTGGGGGACTGGCAGTCCCACCAGATCGAACACGCCCTTTCGGCCTGGTATGACATCCCGCACGGAGCTGGCCTGGCCATCGTTCATCCTAACCTGCTCTATTACATCCGCAAGGAAGCGGAGCA
>JAAZFK010000232.1 GCA_012511735.1 Clostridiaceae bacterium
CCCGGCAGCTGGAGGAAGAGGGTCATTTCGATCAGGAGAGCCCTTAATCGAAGTCGGCCCAAAAACTCCTGATCACATCCAGACACTCTTCCCGGTCATCCAGGTGCATGGCATTCCATTCCTGGGGAATCAGTTGACGGTAGTCACTTCGACCGTAACGGTCATCGATGAGCAGGATGACTCCGTAATCATCCTGGCTTCGGATCAGCCGCCCCGCGGCCTGGGTGACCCGGTTGAAGCCGGGCCACATGTAGGCGTATTCGAAGCCGCTCCCTGACCGGGCGTCATAGTATTGTCTCAGGATGTCACGTTCCGGTGACAGGCCGGGCAGGCCGGTCCCGATGACCATGACCCCGATCAGCTCTTCCCCGGTCAGGTCCACGCCCTCGTTGAAGAGGGAGCCCAGCACGGTCAGGCCGACCAGGGATTTGTCACCCTTCCCTCTTCTGAAATAAGCCAGAAATTTCTCCTTTTGCGCTTCCGTCATCTTCGAAGGCTGGATCAGGTAATCGATCTCCTCTTCCCTGATTGCGGTCAGGGCCCGGACCAGCTGGCGCTGGTAGGCAAAAGAAGGGGAGAAGACCAGGTAGTGCCCCTTGCGAAGCAGCACGGTCTCCTGGATCAGGGAGGCGATCTGATCCACCGAACCGGCGCGGTCGGCATAGCGGATGGAGTGGGCCTGGTAGCAGACGACCAGCCGCCGCTCCTTGGGGAAGGGTGAGGGAAGGCGGATCACCTCGGGCTTCTCGACCGAGGAACGGGCGTCCAGGAGGGTCTGGTAATAGGGCAGGGGTGAGAGGGTGGCGGAAAAGAAGACAACGGGCGACCGGTCGCGGTAGATGTCGGTTAAATGAGCGGAGGCGTCCAGCGCCAGCAGGGTAATGTCAAGATCCTGCTCCCCTACAGGTCTCCAGCTGGTGATGTAACTGTCACTGTAATACCTTTCGGCCACCCGGGAAAAGAACATGAGGTCGAAGTAGGCGATCATGAGCTGGCGGCGGCCCTGGAAATCCGGGTAGTCGTTGAGGTAACGGGTCAGGGGGCCTGTTACGGCGGCGATCTGATCAAGCAGGCGGGGCGGGATCAAGCGGGTGGCGAGAAAACGCTGTCCGAAAACAGCCTGCAGGGAGGCCAGTTCATTTTTCATCCCTTCCCTGACTCCCGGATCCTGGCCGGCAAGCAGGGCACGATAGCGGTCCAGCCAGGCGATCAGGCTGCTCAGGCTGGTACAGATCCGTTGATTCAACTTCCGCTGTTCCGCGTCCTGGGCCAGGTGACCTGCCATGACCTGACGCACGGTCTCCAGCGCCGTGCGGGAAAGGACGGATGAGAACATTTCCCGTGAGCGCCTGGCCAGGTTGTGAGCCTCGTCGACCAGAAGGGTGTAACTTTGGCCCGGCTGGTCAAGCCAGCCGTGAAGCCGGACCCGGGGGTTGAAGACATAGTTGTAGTCGCAGATCACAAGATCGACGGTCGGAAGGAGGCTGAGCGAGAGCTCAAAGGGGCAGAGTTCAAATTCTCTGGCCAGTGACAGCACCGCGTCGGCTGACAGGCGCCGTGTCTCATAGCTTTTGATCAGGGCCTGGCGCAGGTGGTCGTGGTAGCGGATCGCGTAGGGACAGATCCGGGTGTCGCAGAAGTGTTCTTTGGACAGGCAGATTTGCTCTTTGGCTCTCAAGGTCAGTGAGCGGATCAGAAAGCCCTCGGTTTCCAAGTCATCCACCGTATCTTCCGCCACCTGACGCTGGGAACGGGTCGGCGTCAGATAGAAGATGACGTCGGTCAAACCGTTGGCCTGCGCTTTGACGGCAGGGTAGAGTGTGGCCATGGTCTTGCCGATCCCGGTAGGGGCCTGGACGAAGAGGACGGTCTTGTCTCTGACAGCGGCGATCACTTCCTGCATCATGGATTTTTGGCCGTCACGTAGTTCCTGGTAGGGGAAGGCGGCCTGGCGGTTGGCCTGATTTCTGGCTTGTTGGTGGAGGAAAAGCGGCTTGATCAGGCCGGTGTAATCGGCGCAGATCTGATTGAATTCCTCCTCCAGTTCCTGCCTGGTCCAGGCCCGCCGGATACTGAAGCTGTCTCCGTCATCAATCGACAGATAGCGAAGCTCGATCTGCAGGCCGGATTTTTCCCTGTCCTGAAAAAAATCACTGTCAAAAAGCAGGTAGCCGTATAGGAGCGCCTGAGCCAGATGAGCCGGGTCGCCCTCTCTGGGGATGGAGGCGGCCTTGCCGCGGAAGGTTTTAACCTCGACCAGGATGATCTGATCGTCAGGCGAGACCGCCACCAGGTCACAGCGGCCCTGAACCACAAGGTCAAAGGGAAGGGTCTCCCGGTCATAGGAACCCTTAAGCGCGACTTCGGTGGACAGCTGATGATCCGGGTAGTAGCGCCCCGCCTGTTCAAAGAAGCGCTGATGGGCCAGGGTGCCCTCCAGACCCGTGACACCCGAATAGAAGGGACCTGAAATATTGCCATAGCGGCGCACTGCCTCCGCCAGGTCACGGACCGCGACGGTGATGACAGCTTTATCCGGTGAGGCCAAGGTCTCCATCCTGCATCAGGAATCCTTTGCCCTGATGGAGATGGACCAGTCGGGGCCTGCGCCGATCTTGTAAAGCCGGGTAATGTTCTTCTCCCGCAAGGCCAGCTGGATGGTGGCGGTCGCGCCGACAAAGAGCACAGGC
>JAAZFK010000233.1 GCA_012511735.1 Clostridiaceae bacterium
ATCCGTAAATCATCGTTAGAGGGAGTTACATATGGAAGTTGGGAGAAGTACGAAGCGCGTCGATGCTTTCGATAAAGCGACCGGCCGCGCGAAATACACGGATGATCTCGTTCCCAAGAACGCTTATGTATCGCGAATTCTCCACTCGACCATTGCGCATGGCCGTGTGTTGAACATCGACACATCGGAGGCCGACAAGATCGAGGGCGTTGTCAAAATTCTTACCTGTTTTGATGCCCCCGATTTTTTATGGTCACCGGCAGGTCACCCGTGGACAACCGATCCGTCCAAACAAGACGTTGCCGACCGCAAAATCCTGCATGAGCATGTCCGCTACTATGGTGACGAAGTCGCCGTCGTCATTGCCCGGGATTACGTCGCGGCCGACCGCGCCCTACGTGCCTTAAAAGTTGAATACGAAGAGTACCCCTTTGTCCTGGATCCCATTGAAGCCAAAAAAGAGGGCGCGCCGGTCATTCATGAAGAACGCCCGGACAACGTCCTCGGACACACCCGGATCAGTATGGGCAATCTGGAAGAAGCCATCAAAGAAGAAGGACTCATCAAGGTGGAGGGCTGGTACCATACACCCATTGTCCAGCACGCCCACCTGGAGAACCACATCGCCTACGGCTACATGGAACAGGGCGACCGCATCACGGTCGTTGCCTCCACCCAGATCCCTCACCTGGTCAGGCGCATCGTGGCCCAGGCCCTGGGCATGCCCTGGGGCAAGATCCGCATCATCAAGCCTCACATTGGCGGCGGTTTCGGCAACAAGCAGGACGCCCTCTACGAACCGCTCGTCGCCTGGATGACCTCCCAGGTCGGAGGCCATCCCGTCAAATTCGATACCACCCGCGAGGAGACCTTCTTCTCCAACCGCGTCCGCCACGCCATCCACGCCCACATCACCTCCTGGCTCCGCCCCGACGGGACCATCGTGGCCAGGAAAGTGAAGCATTATTCTGATACCGGAGCCTACGCCTCCCATGGCCATGGTGTCCTCCAGAAGGTCATGGGGGCCTTCCCCCAGCTTTATCCAGTTGAACATTACGAGGCCGACGGCTGGACCATGTACACCAACAAACCGGCCGCCGGAGCCATGCGGGCCTACGGGATTCCCCAGGCCATGTTCCAGCTGGAAAGCCACACGGACGACATCGTCACCAAGCTCAATCTGGATCCATACGAATTCCGCAGGAAGAACTGCATGCCTGTCGGCTACTACGATGATTTCTCCAAGAATGAGCTCTATGACGACAGCCTGAGACAGACCATGGACAAGGCCCGCGAGATGATGGACTACGACCGCAAGCGCGAGCTCTACAAGAATCAGACCGGCCCGGTCCGGCGGGGCATGGGCATGGCGCTCTTCTGGTACAACACGGCCGTCTGGCCCATCAGCATTGAGACCTCCACCTGCCGCATGATCCTCAACCAGGACGGCTCGGTCAATATCATGACCGGTGAAACGGAGATTGGCCAGGGCTTCGACACGGTCTTTGCCCAGATGGCCTCCGAGTCGACGGGAATTCCTGTCGACAAGATCCACGTGTTCACCAATCAGGATACCGATGTCTCCCCTTACGGATCCGGCGCTTACGGATCCCGCCAGACCTACGTTTCCAGTTTCGCCATCGCGCAGACTGGCGGCCTGCTCAGGGAAAAAATCCTCAAGCACGCCCATTCCCTGACCCGGATGCCGGAAGAAGTGCTGGATCTGGTCGAGGGCAATATCGTCCGCAAGACCGACGGCCGCGTCCTTATGTCCCTGGGCGACCTGGCGGTCGACATCCTCTACGACTTCGAAAAGAGCGACGCCATCTCTGCCGAGAGCACCTACTCGGTCAACAGCAACGCTTATTCCTTCGGCGTCTCCATCGCCGAGGTCGAGGTGGACATCCCCCTTTGCAAGGTCAAGCTGCTCGACATCGTCAACGTGCACGACTGCGGCATCCTGATCAATCCCGCTCTGGCGGAGGGTCAGGTACACGGCGGCATGAGCATGGGAATCGGCTACGGTCTTTACGAGAATCTTCTGATTGACGAGAAGACCGGCCGGGTTCTGAATGACAACCTGCTCGACTACAAGCTGCCGACCACCATGGATCATCCGGACTTGAAGGCAGGTTTCGTGGAGAATTTCGAACCCACCAGCCCCTTCGGCAACAAGGCCCTGGGGGAACCGCCTACCTGCTCGCCGGCGCCGGCCATCCGCAACGCCGTCCTCCAGGCGACCGGGGTGGGAGTCAACTCAATCCCCATGTCGCCGCATCAATTGTTCAAGGATTTCTCCAAGGCCGGCCTGCTCGGCACCGAGGAGGAAAGGCAGATGCGCCGAAAAGCCTATGAGGAATTGAAAGATACGGTCATCCACGTCACCGAGGAAGCTGAAACGGCGACGCCCGTCGAGACCAAGAGCCCCGAGTTGCAGCCGCGCGGCAAAGAGTAAGTGAGGAGAGTCTATGTACGATATTAATCATCTATACGAAGCGACCTCAGTCGAGCACGCGGTTCAATTGCGTGTCGAACAGCCGCAGGCCAAAATCATCAGCGGCGGATCCGACATCCTGATCAGCATCCGGGCGGGAGACCTGGCGGGCTGCGACCTGATCAGCCTCTACGGCCTGGATCAGCTGCGAGGTGTCAGCCTGGATCATGACGGCACCCTCCGGATCGGTTCGCTGACAAGCTTTACTCAACTGGAAGAAGACGGCTTGATCCGCGAACATATCCCGGTTCTGGCTGAGTCGGCCGGTACCGTGGGCGGACCCCAGATCAGAAACATCGGAACCGTGGGGGGCAACACCTGCAATGGTGTCACCTCGGCCGATACCGCCGGCACCCTGCTCGCCCATGACGCCATCATGGAGTTGACAGGCAGCCAGGGCGTGCGGCTGGTCCCTCTGACCGAGTTCTACCTGGGCGCCAAACAAGTGGATCTGGCGCCCGATGAAATCGCCACCGCCATTCTGATCCGGCCCGACCATTACCGGGGCTACTTCGGCGCTTTCTTCAAGTACGCCATGCGCGATGCCATGGACATCGCGACCAGCAGCTGTTCCGTCAATGTCAAGTTAAGTCCGGACAAAAAGACCATTGAGGATGCCCGTATCAGTTACGGCGTGGCCGGCCCCGTCCCCCTGAGGACCCGGACCGCCGAGGAAGCAGTCAGGGGCAAGCCTGTCTCAATGGACACCATCGAAGCCTTCGCGGCGGGAGCCCTGGAAGATGTCAACCCCAGAACCAGCTGGCGGGCGACCCGGGAATTCCGCCTTCATATTCAGGGAGAGCTGGCGCGCCGCTGCCTTGTCGAATCCATCCGGCGCGCGGGAGGTAATGTGTAATGAGTGACGTTCAATA
>JAAZFK010000034.1 GCA_012511735.1 Clostridiaceae bacterium
GCGTGCATCCTTCTCTGCGCGTTCTTTGCCAGGCGCGGCGGCGGTCAGTCAGCCCTTGTTAGAAATAAATAGAATACTATGCTAAATTAAGTATAAGTATAACTTTTATGCGCCATGCTCCACCGTTTGCGGAAGTGCCAGGAAAACGTTCCACCAATTGAATTCCATCTGAGTCTGACTGGTAGACAAGTACACCATTTAAATAGAGACGAATGTGAAACCCGTTTTTTAAGGGGAGATGAATGACGAAAACGATTGACAATCAGTTGTTTATATTGAGGTGACGATGATGGCAAGTTATAAGCAAAGTTGTGTCCACTGCGGCACCTTGATTGACCGTGACGCCAGGTACTGCGTTCGATGCTTCAGCAGAAGCCCTTTCGGTTATCTCTGTCCGTCTTGTCTTCACCCGATCGAAAAAGGGCAAGCGATCTGCTCGTCCTGTGGGCGGCCTCTTTACGTGTCCTGTCCGCATTGCGCCCAGCAGACATTTGTCGCAGACCTATGCGAACGGTGCGGTGGAAGCCTGCTTCTGCAGTGCTTGAACAGGCGGTGCGGACAATGGCAGTTTTTTCAGAATACCAAATGTACGGCATGCGGAAAGCTGATTCATCCTAAGAAAGGACGTTAGGAGGTAATAGGGAAATGTTGCAATCATTCACGCGGAACTTCGAAGACAATTCAACAAGTGCAGGCTTCCAGTTTACTTTTTACTGTGACGTCTGCAATGACGGTTTCAGGAGCAGCTTCATTGAGAGTGAAACCTTTAAGAAAGCCAAGGGTCTCCGTGGGCTGACGACAGGCATCGGCGTGTTGGGTTCTCTTGTCGGCGGTCGCGCGAGCAGCATCGGTTACTCGTTCGGGCGGGGAAGTAATATCTTGTCTGAGCGATTTGAGGGTCAATCACCTGAGTGGCACAAAGAGCACGAGAATGCGTTTAAGCTGGCCCAAAACGAATCAAAACGCCTTTTCCACCGGTGCCATGGTTGCCATCTTTATGTCTGCGATGCCTGCTTTAATGAAGATGAGGGACTTTGTACCAAATGCGCGCCTAGACAAGAGATCTATGTCGCCAAGGCCCGCGCCGATACCATGCGTCGGAATATCGACCAAGCCAGCATGGAAGCGACGGTCTGGCAAGGTGAAATCGAAAGCAAAGTCACCATCTGTCCCACCTGCGGCAAGCCGGCAGGTTCCGGTAAGTTCTGTAATAACTGCGGCGCGTCCATGGAAATGCGTGAATGCCCTCAGTGTGGCGAGATGAATGCGCCTTCAGTGAAGTTTTGCAACCATTGCGGGATGAACCTTGCAAAACCCCAACCCTTGATTTGCCCCTCCTGTGGTGAGGAAAATCAGCCCGGCGTCAGATTCTGCGGAAGTTGTGGCAGCAAGCTCGAGTGAGGAGGCTTGTCATGAATCACCAAGGACCGGTTTCCGGGCAGCCCGGAGGTCTGATCTCTTCGACCGCAACCTATCGGGCGCATATAAAATCTCAACAAATCACGGGGGATGTGGATCTGATCATCGAAAGGGAAGGGCTACTGGTTGATAGTGCCTATCATTCCGCTTATATTCCCTATGATTCGATCCGTACCATCACCTCCCAGGACTACCGGGTCCTGATCCTTTCCGAACAGGGGGAAACCGCAATCAGCCGTCTTGGACAGGCCGATGATTGGTTTTTCAAAGAACTGTGTGAAGCATTCAACCTGAAGGTGCAAACCATCCTCCAGGCAAAGGGCCCCGTCTTGTTCGAAGCGAAGGGTCCGACCTACCGATACGATGGCCGTCAGGGACAAGCCTGCTTGCGCATTTTTTCCGACGCGATCATGCTGCTCCCCCCAATATGGACGCCAGGCGGATCCCGTTGGCCTTCCTGTCCAAGCTGGAAGCAGTCAATTTCGTGCTCACGCTTGAGTTGATTCCAGATGAACGCTATCAACTTACAAAACTGGGTCAACAAGATGGCCCTTTCGAGCGGATTGTCCAAGAAGAGTTGCGTAAGATCAGGATTCACAACGCGGAGTTGCTCGTTGCTCTTGATCCGTCCTTAAGTCGAGGGCGGGCGATCCAAGCTTCACAATTGATTCCTGAGGGAAGGGCGGTTTTATTGACTGATCTGAAAGATCAGTTTCCCTCGCTGGTAAATATATTGGAAAACCTGCTAATCAGTGGTCCGATCGGTGACTATTACGAAGAAATGAAGCAAGTTGGCGATGAAAGCGGGCTGGCAATTGGTTTCAAGGAGTTCAGGGGAAGCCTGGAGGAAAAACCTGACGAGGGCGGAGACGAAGGCGAAGAGCACGCTGCAGACGAGGAGGGACCGGTGGAAGAGGAAGAAGGCTCCGAGCCCCAAGTTCCACCTTGGGCCCTTTGGGCTGCCATTCCTTCAAAAGATCATACGAAAGCCATCGTGGAGTTTGCCTTTCCGAAAGAGAAGGCCGCAACCTATCTTTTCAAAGTCGAGAAATCGTTTGAGCATTTCCTCATGGTGCTGAACCGGGCTTTTGAAGCATCGGGTTTCCAGCGGGAACTGCTCTTTA
>JAAZFK010000234.1 GCA_012511735.1 Clostridiaceae bacterium
AACAAAAAGGCCGCCTCGCGAGGCGGCCTTTCCATCGAATCCCGTTCGGGATCTAGCATTTCCTGTAAGCACGGATCAAGCCATTCAGGGTTTCCTTGGCATCGCCCAGCAAGAGCGCTGTGCCGGATCGGTAATCCTCGTCATAGAGGGGATTGTCGACGCCGGCGTAACCCGGCAGCTTGTCAAAGTTGCAGATAATGAGATGCTTGGCATCCTCGACATCCAGGATGGGCATACCGTAGATGGGTGTTCCCTCAGCTGTGTTGGCCGCGGGGTTAACTACGTCATTGGCTCCAATTACGAGCGCGACATCGGCCTTGGCGAATTCATCGTTGATGTCCTGCATTTCATGGAGCTTGTCGTAAGGAACGTCGACTTCCGCCAAAAGAACATTCATGTGGCCTGGCATTCTGCCCGCAACCGGGTGAATCGCGAATTTGACCTCTTTACCGGCCGCCTCCAGTTCCGTCATCAGCTGCTTTACCAGAGATTGAGCCTGGGACAGCGCCATACCGTAACCAGGAACGATGATGACACGTTCCGCCTCGTCCAGCCACTTGCCCCCTTCTTCCTCAGGTGAAGATTCCTTCCCCTGTACGTCCGACGGCACCTGGCAGACCCTGAAGGCCTGAATGATGGCGTCAAGGGTCTCCTTGGCGTCTCCCAACATCAGGGCGATGTGATCATCGCGGCCTTCGTCGTAGAGGGGGTTGTCGACGCCGGCGTAACCGGGCAGCTTGTCAAAATTGCAGATAATGAGATGTTTGGCATCCTCGACATCCAGGATCGGCATGCCGTAGATGGGGGTTCCCTCAGCTGTGTTGGCAGCCGGGTTGACCACGTCGTTGGCGCCAATGACCAGGGCGACATCCGTATCCTTGAAGGCCGGATTGATCTCGTCCATCTCGCGAAGCTTATCGTAAGGGATGTCTACCTCAGCCAGGAGGACATTCATGTGACCGGGCATCCTGCCCGCCACGGGGTGAATAGCAAATTCAACCTGTTTGCCTTCTGCCTCAAGCTCAGCCGCCAGTTGTTTGACGGTCGATTGAGCCTGGGAAAGGGCCATGCCATAGCCGGGGACGATGATGACCTTTTCGGCTTCACGGAGCCAATAGCCGCACTGAAGTTCAGGCGTCAGGGCGGTCTGGTCATGGTCGACCTCACCGGTTGCCGGTTCGGCCTGGCGATAGGACTTCATGATGGCGTCCAGTGTTTCTTTGGCATCCCCCAGCATCAGGGCGATGTGATCCTCACGGCCTTCGTCGTAGAGGGGGTTGCCGACACCGGCATAACCGGGCAGGGTGTCGAAGTTACACATGATGATCTTATTGGCATCCTCAACATCAAGGATGGGCATGCCGTAGATGGGGGTTCCCTCAGCTGTGTTGGCGGCTGGATTGATGACATCATTGGCGCCGATAACCAGGGCGACATCCGTATCCTTGAACTCGTCATTGATGTCCTGCATCTCATAGAGTTTGTCGTAAGGAATGTCGACTTCCGCCAAAAGAACATTCATGTGCCCCGGCATTCTGCCCGCGACCGGATGGATCGCGAACTTGACTTCCTTGCCTTCCGCCTCAAGCTCAGTCATCAGCTGTTTGACCAGCGACTGTGCCTGAGAAAGCGCCATGCCATAACCAGGAACGATGATGACCCGTTCAGCGTCACGGAGCCAGCTTCCACAGGCCTGGTCCGGCGACATGGCAGGAATAGGCTGCTTCTGCTCAGGCTGGGGGGCAGCTTTGGCAGCTGCCACAGGTTTACCCGCGGCGGATGTTTTGCCCAGAAGGATATCGAACAGCTTGCGGTTCATGGCCCGGCACATGATCTGCGTGAGCAGGAGCCCCGAAGCTCCGACCACACCACCGACCGCGACCAGGAGTGGATCAGCGATGGCCATGCCGGCGATGGATCCCGCGACACCGGAAAGTGAGTTCAGTAGCGAGATGGTGATCGGCATATCCGCACCGCCCACACGGATGGCGAAGATGATACCGAAGGCACCTGAAAAGACCGCGCAGAGGATGATGAGGACGGTTTTCAAGACGGTTGCCGCGAGAATAGCGGGGAATACGAGCAGGACAACGGTCACCAGGGACAGGATCACGGTCGCGCCTGTCCAAACAGGATGACCCTTAAGGACGATGGGGCGCTGGGGGAGGACATGATGCAACTTGCCCGCGGCCACCAGACTGCCTGTCAGCGTCAATGTTCCGACGAAAATTGCCAGCCCGGCTGTCGCCAGGGAGAAGACCGTTTCTTCAGGCTTTGCCGCGATCAGGGTCAGGATACCCGCCAGCATGGAAGCGCCGCCGCCAAGACCGTTGAGCAGGCCAACCATCTGCGGCATCTGGATCATCTTGACTTTGATCGCCAACACGACGCCGATGAGCAGACCGACCAGCATGGCGATCCATAGTTCGACCACATTGAATATTTTGAAATACCAAAGTGTCAGGACGATGGCCAGCAACATGCTGACCGCGCCCAGGGCGTTACCAACGACGGACCTCTCGACCTTGCTCATCATTGAGATGCCGATCAGTACGGCAATGGTCAGAATTCCCGCTGCGATGTAATAGATGAGGGTCTCGGTGCCCGAAGCATTTTCAGCCACAAGCGAGACCGGAAGTAAGGAGATCCTGGAAAGAACAAAGGATAACATCATTCATTCCCCCCTTCTTTCGGCTTACTGACCTGGAACATACGGAGCATGCGATCCGTGACGCCGAAGCCGCCAACGACATTGATCATGGCAAGCACAATGGCAATAAAGCCCATGATCTTACTGCCCCAGTGAGCGGCTGCGGCTGTCGCGGAAAGACAGCCCAGAACCGTGACTCCGGAGAAGGCATTCATGCCCGACATCAGTGGCGTGTGCAGCAGGCTGGGCACACGGTTGATGATCTTGTAACCGACCAGGGTCGCCGCGACGAATACGGCGATCAGGATGCCCTGTGTTGTTGTCATAGAGAACTCCTTTTTTGATGCATCTAATCCGTTCTACGTAAAAAATGCCGCACCCTGTGGGGTGCGGCAAACCTTAGTTCAATGTCTATAATGACCAAGTGCGGTGAAAGCCTCCAGTGTCCCTTGGTGAACAACCTTGCCACCATGTGTGGTCAGGGCGCTTTTCACAATGTCATCGTCCATATCCAAATGAATCTTGCCATCCTTGATCAGGTAGGAGAGCAAATTGTAAACGTTTTTCGAGAACATCCAGGTCGAGCTGGTCGGCAGGAGACCGGGCAGGTTCTTGATGCCGATCAGGGTGACCGCGTGCTTGACTTCGACCGTGCCGGCCGGCGTGATATCACAGTTGCCGCCCTGGTCAATGGAAATATCGACGATGGCTGATCCTGGCTTCATGTCCTTGACCATCTCTTCAGTGATCAGGATAGGCGCCATCTTGCCCGGTACCAGGGCGGACAGGAAGACGATATCCATGTCCTTGAGGTGGCCGGCCAAGAGCTGCCGCTCTTCTTCGAGCCGCTTCTCGGAGAGGGCCAGGGCATAGCCACCTTCACCGATGGCCTCTTCAGCGGGAACCCCCAGGTCGATGACCTTGGCGCCCAGTGACATGGCTTGTTCGGCCGCCGCGGGTCGGATGTCCGCCGCGTAAACCACGGCACCGAGTCTCTTGGCGGTCGCGATTGCCTGAAGGCCGCCCACACCCGCTCCAATTACCAGTACATTGATCGGCTTGATCATGCCGACTGCGGTGAAAATCTGTGGGACAAAGTGAGGCAGCTCGTTGGCGGCAATCAGCATTCCTTTATAACCCGCGCAGGTACTCATGGAGGTGAGCGCGTCCATGGTTTGAGCTCTGGTAATCCGGGGGATTCCATCCAGGGTGATGCTGGTCACACCTTGAGCGGCCATGTGCTTGACCATGTCATGGTTGGCCGGAGCTGCCGGATGGATGAAGGTGATCAGGGTCTGGCCCTCATGCATCATGTCCACTTCATGTTTTTCTTTTTCTTTGTTGAAAAGAGGCTCTTTGACCTTCAGGATGACATCCGCGCGTTGGTAGATTTCGCTGACATCATCAACAATGCTGGCGCCTGCGGCTACGTAGTCGGGATCGTGGTAGAAGGCTCCTTCACCTGCGTTCTTCTCGACCAGTACTGTCAGGCCATCGCTGACCATTTTTTCGACAGTTTCAGGCGACGCTGCGACGCGGCGCTCCCCAGGCATAATTTCTTTCGGGACACCGATAATCATTTTTCACCTCCAAAATTTGGTTCATGGGTTTTGACCGTCTGTATGTTAACAATAAATAATCAAAATGACAATGGAAACAAGGGCTGGCGCTTGGGAGCACCTGTCACAAGGGGCGGATTGCCGGTTACGTGGTATGATTTTCCATAGATCTTTGTGGGAGGTGTCGAACGGTGGCAAACGATCCTGAAAAGCTCCTGGACGAATGGCTC
>JAAZFK010000235.1 GCA_012511735.1 Clostridiaceae bacterium
CTAGCAATTGTGTCATGTTAGACTGATTGCAGGCAGGAGAATTGAATCGATCAAGGGAGTGGTCGGGGATGACACAACACCGGGAATACCGCCGTGAGCCTGCGGACGCTGACCGTTCCGTCCTTTTTATTCATGGTATTGTCGGTTCGCCTGTTCATTTTCGTGAGTTTTATCCGCATGTTCCAAAAAACTGGGCCATACGCTCCCTCCTGCTGGATGGGCACGGAGGGGCGGTGGCCCGCTTCAGTGGATCCTCCATGGCTGCCTGGAAGGAACAGGTCGGACAGGCGGTTGATGATTTGGGCGGACGCGCGTCGCCCCTGATGATTGTCGGCCACTCCATGGGCTGCCTGCTGGCCATTGACCAGGCCATTCGCAGACCCGACCTGGTCAAGGCACTTTTTCTTCTGGCGGTTCCTCTGAAAGCGCGTATGACACGCAGGGCCGCTTCACAATCTGTGCGAACTGCGCTTGGGTTTGATCCAGGGGGAGATCCCGTCCTCCAAGCTGCCAGGGAAGCTTACAGCATGGATCCCGACCGCAGAATCTGGCGTTATCTGGGTTATCTCCCACGCTATTATGAGTTGACAAAAGTCATGCGGGAGACCAGGGAACTGGTCTGTGGGCTAAATATTCCGTGCCGGGTCCTTATGTCAGCCGACGACGAGATCGTGTCCCCCCGTTCTGCGGAATGGTTGTCGTGTAACGCTTCGATTGAGCTTGACTGGCTTGAGCATTCGGATCACAAATACTATCCCCCGCAGGACAAGGGTTACCTGCTGGATGAGTTTGATTTTTTTTGCAGGAAACTATAAAGAAGCCACTGATTTCCGACAGATCAACAGGGCGTGATTGCTCATACCCGTGCAACTTTCGTATCGGGTCATTTGATCGTAAAGAGGCTTCATCAATTCAAACCGGTCATCTGCCATCCGGTCCACCAGTCTCATGGCAATGGAAAAATCGGTTCCCAGATTCTTGATTTTCTCCAATCCGTGGCGAGCGGCAACCGCTTCGATTTCTTCGGGCATGGTGTAAAAGAAGGAATCAGGGCGCGCGTCATCCCGGTTCTCTTCCAGGATCAGTTGATTGGCCCGGGCGTTGGGATAATGGCCGTCCAGACCGCCAAGAAGACATGCGCCCGTGTATACACCTACTCTGTTCATGTAGGCAAAGGCCAGGATTCCATCTTGCTTGCACACACGGGCGCATTCAGCGAAGGCGGTTTCTCTTTCCCTGGCCGGCAGATGGTACATGGGACCCAGGCAGAAGACCAGGTCGAAACTCCCTTCTTCGAACATGCCCAGGTCTGTGGCGTCACCCACCCTGCATGACAAGTGATCCATCTTATGTGCTTCTATTTTTTCCCGGAACCGTTCGATGTGAGGCGGATGCAGGTCAACGCCTACGTATTCCCTGAATTGATCAGCGAAATGGAAGCCAAAATAGCCGGTCGCGCAACCGACTTCGAGCAGGCGGTCATGCTTGGAGATCAATCCCTCCAGGTGTTTGGCGGTGTAGTGGTATTCGAGGTAGGAAGTGCGTGAGCGGCGGTGACGCTTATCCTCGTCGGTTCCATCTCCGTAGATTGCCGCCATTGCGTAGGTGTTGCCTGCCATCACGATTCTCCAGTCTGTCAAAGAAACGGTGTGTTTGGGTTCAGGTGTTCACACTATAGCGCTTTCGGGAAGAAAAAAAAGGGGCGCGCCACCCGACGCGCCCCCGGCTGCCCCTTTGCAGACCCTTTAATCCTCGATTTCAATTTCAATGGGCTCCGGTTCCGGCTTCTTTTCCTGCTTGGGAAGTGTAAGCGATAAAACACCATCCTTAAACTTGCCCTTGATGTCGTCAGTGTTGATGCCGGACACGTCGAAGCTTCTGCGGCACGAACCGTAGGAGCGCTCCTTGTATACGTAATTTTTGCGCTCTTCCGATTTCTCGGTATTCTGTTCCGCGCTGATGGTCAAGTACTGACCGTCAAGATTAATCTTGATGTCTTCCTTTTTGACTCC
>JAAZFK010000004.1 GCA_012511735.1 Clostridiaceae bacterium
TCATGGCCGTCTGCCAATCGTTGAGGTGGATGAGGTCAGGCTCGAAGCCCATCGGTTCCCCCAGTGCTTCCAGTACGGCTCGTTGAAAGAAGGAAAACCGTTCAACATCGAAGGAGTAGTCAATGTAAAGATTGTCATGCCCGAAATAAAAATCATTGTCAATCAAATAAATGGGCACGCCATTGACTTCCATTGAAAAGAGACCGCTGTACATGGTCCTCCAGCCAAGCCTGATGATGGACCAGCGCAGAAATTGCAACTCTGAAGCGTAAGATTGCTTGATGGTTTTGTAAAGAGGCATGACAACCCGCACATCCAGGCCGCGGCCTCTCAAGGCCTCCGGAAGCGATCCCGCAACGTCACCCAACCCTCCGGTCGATGCCAGAGGCACCATCTCTGAGGTTACAAAAAGAATTTTCACATTGGCCCTCCCCGATTAAACAATGGAATTTTTGCCGATGACGATCGGATAGCCCTCCTGGCCGAGAAGCTTGCCTCCCATCTTGATCACGCTGTTCTTGTCGACAATGACATGGTCCAGGGTAACGCCTTCCGATATTTGCACATCCTGGAATAGAACACTGTTTGTAACGCGGGCGTTCCTTCCAATCGTGCAGCCACGGAAGAGGACGCTGTTCTCCACCTCGCCCATAATGGCGCAGCCATCTGAGGCGAGCACATTGCGCACCTTGCCACTTTCCGGAGAAATCACGCAGGGAGCCCTGTTTTTGACTTTGGTATAAATGGGACGTTCTGTTGAGAAGAGCTGGCAACTGACCTGAGGGTCAAGCACCCGCATGGAGGCCTCGAAATAACTGGCCGTGTCATAGATGCGAAATAGAAGCCCCTGGTATTCGAGCGCCCGGATTCGGAAGCGCTTATAGAGCTGCAGGAGAGCCACGATTGAAAACTCCGCGATGCCCCTGGCCATCATTTCTGAAAGAAGCTGGAGCAGCAAGGTCTTCGAGATGACCAGCAGGCCAAAGGCATTGAGCTGACTCCTCGCCCCTGGATAATCGACCATCAGGTCCCTGATCATGGATTCCTCATCCAGCTCGATGGCAAGAGAAATGGTCTGGGCGCTGTCGCCGTCCGGGGCGTAGTAAACCGACATATCCGCTCCTGAAGCAATGTGTTGATCGAGCAAAGGCTTGTAGCGGATATTGGAGACATAGTCGCTGGACGAGATGAAGACATAGCTTTGCCTGCCACTTTCGACATAATCGATAATACCTTGCGCGTCGGTTCTGTCAGGCGCCCGGGTGATGGGGTTGATGTAAGGAGGAATCAGATAGAGTCCCTGTCTGATCCTGTCCAGATCCCACCAGGCTCCGGTTCCGATGTGATCCATCAGGGACTTGTAGCGCGTCAGGGCGACAACCCCGATGCGCTTGATGCCGCAATTGATCATATTGGATAAGGTAAAATCAATGATCCTGAAGCGCCCCGCGAAAGGGACCGCGGCCAAGGCTCTGGGTTGATTGATCGCGTCAAGTTGAATACGGCGGTTGTCCGCCAGGATCAGTCCCATGGCATCTGTCAACATACTTCCATCCCCCTTCCCAGATGATCCGGATTAGCTGCCAGCAAATGCGGATGCGATCCGATGTGGGCAGGCCCCACCATGGAATTACCGGGAATCACCGCTCCGCTTCTGATGATCATCCCCGGCGCGATGACGGTGATGCCCTCCTGACAATGTGGACTTTGAAAATCCACCAGTCCATCCGGGGTCTCGGGCTCAACCCGCACATCCGGTTCAATGATTGTGTTCATGCCCACAATGCAGCGATTCAACACCGCTCCCTTCCCGATGGTGGATCCCGGCATCAAGAGTGAGTCCCGAATCCATGCTCCCTCCTCCACCGTCACGTTATAGCCGACGATGGAGTTGTAGACCTCCCCGTATATCTCGGCTCCGTCCGTGACGGCGATATTTCGGGTCACGGCTCGTGGACCGATGTAATGTGAAGGCCGCTGGGGATTCTTGGAATAAATCGGCCAGGAAAGATCACGCAGATTGATCTCGTCCGGCTTGTTCAAAAGATCCATGTTGGATTCCCAAAGCGACGTCACCGTGCCGACATCTTTCCAGTAGCCCGCGAAAGAGTAAGTGTAAACTCTCTGCCCTCTTTCAATCATGCGGGGAATGACGTCACCCCCAAAGTCGTTTTTCGACGACGGATCTTTTTCGTCTTCGATCAGTACGCTGCGAAGGACTTCCCAGGAGAAGCAATAAACGCCCATGGACGCCAGATTATTTTTGGGTTCAGCCGGTTTTTCTTCGAATTCGACGACACGCCCCTCCGCGTCCGTGTTCATGATACCGAAGCGGGACGCTTCACTGAGGGGAACCTCGATCACCGCGATGGTCGCCTCCGCCTTGTTCTTCACATGGCTGGCGACCATCCTCCCATAATCCATTTTATAGATGTGATCGCCCGAAAGAATCAAGACGTATTTTGGCCTGTAACCGTCGATAAAGGGGATATTCTGGTAGATGGCGTTGGCGGTTCCCTTGTACCATTCGTTGCCTTCCTGGCTCAAAAAGGGAGGCAGGATAAATGTTCCGCCATTGTTGCGGTCCAGATCCCATGAATGGCCGTTGCCAATATAAGAATTGAGCTCCAGTGGCTGGTATTGTGTCAGGACGCCAACCGTTTCAATGCCCGAATTCATACAGTTGCTGAGCGGGAAGTCGATGATCCGGTAACGGCTGCCAAAAGGAACAGCCGGCTTGGCGATGAAGTCAGTCAGCACTCCCAGCCGGGATCCCTGGCCTCCTGCCAGAATCATGGCAACGATCTCTTGTTTAGCCATACGTTAGTCCTCTCTTTCTCCCAAATAAGTCATATACAGGCCGGTCAGGGGGGGCAGGGTCATGATCAGACGCGGACTTTCGGAATCATCATCCCTGGTGCTTTCAATCATCCCCTCACCCATACCGCCCTATCCGCTTCCCCCATACTGATCTGAATCACTGTTCAAGATCAGTCTGTAGCGACCCGCCGCGGGAACCGGTATCGGATAATCATTGTAGGAAGCGGGCGTCATATTGAGCACGACAAGCATGGTATCCCCGGCTTGTGCCTTGCGGGCATAAATGAAAATGCTTCTGTCACGGTCGTCCGCCTGCAACCACTGGAAACCTTCCCAGGATCGCTCAAGATCCCAAAGTGCAGGGTGCCGCAAATAGAGATGGTTGAGTTTTCGGACAAATTCATGCATCTGCCCGTGCCGGGGGTAGGCAAGCATAAACCACTCGAGTTCCTCATAATAGCGCCACTCAAGGTAAGGCGCGAATTCATTGCCCATAAAGTTGAGTTTGGCGCCCGGCTGCGACATCTGGTACATGTAGCAGGTTCGAAGTGAAGCAAACTGTCTCCAGTAGTCACCGGGCATCCGGCCCAGCAGTGTCTTTTTGCCATGCACAACCTCATCGTGTGAAAAGGGCAGGATGAAATTTTCGCTGAAGGCGTAGGTCATGGAGAAGGTGATCTTCTCATGGACCTGCCCCCGGGCATGGTAGTCGGTCTCCATGTAAGCCAGGGTGTCATTCATCCAGCCCATATTCCATTTATGGGTAAAGCCCAGACCACCTTCTTCGACAGGCAAGGTAATCCCCGGATAGGGTGTTGATTCTTCCGCCGCCAGGATGCAGTGTGGAAAATGCCTGCGGAGCAGCCCGTTCATTTTCTTCAGAAACTCAATGGCTTCGAGGTGTTCAAAGGTTCCCTCCTGGTTGGGCTGCGCCCCGGGTCTTCCGAAATCCAGATAAAGCATGCTGCTGACAGCGTCCACGCGAAGTCCGTCCACATGGAATTCATCGAGCCAGTACCAGGCGCTCGACAAAAGGAAGGATCTGACTTCCGACAAGCCGTAATTGAAAACAAGTGTACCCCAATCCTGATGTTCGCCCCGGCGACTGTCCGGATCCTCAAAGAGCGGCTGCCCGTCGAAACGCGCCAGGGCGAATTCATCCCGGGGGAAGTGGGAAGGGACCCAGTCAAGGATGACACGGATGCCCGCGCCGTGGAGAAGATCGATCAGGTATTTCAAGTCGGCAGGTGTGCCATAACGGGAAGTGGGCGCGAAATAGCCTGTGACCTGATAACCCCAGGACGCGTCGAGCGGGTACTCCATGACCGGCATCAGCTCGACCGCGTTGTAACCCATTACCAGGCAATAATCGGCCAATTGCCGGGCGATATCCCGATAATTATACACATGACCGTCCGCGTAGCGTCTCCAGCTTCCCAGATGAAGCTCATAGATATTAAGCGGCCCCTCTTGCAGGGCATCCGGACGTGAAGCCATGAATTCATGGTCTGTCCACTGGTAATCGTGATCTGCCTGATAGAGAATTGATGCGGTGCCGGGCCTGGTTTCGGCATGCCGCGCGAAGGGATCCGCTTTGAGCAGGATACGACCCGAACTTGTCCGGATGGCATATTTATAGTGTTGCCAGTCCAGCGCGCCTTCTACGAAACCGTGCCAGATCCCCGTGGTGCCGTAAGCTTGCAGGTGATCAACCTGGGGGTCCCAGCCGTTAAAATCACCAACAACGCTTACAGCCGCGGCACGCGGCGCCCAAACGGCGAACCGGTAGCCGGGATTACCCTCCGGTGATTGGTGCGGGCGGGCACCCAGCATTTTGTAACTTTGATAATTTTCACCCCGGTTGAACAGCCAAGCCTGATTCATGTCACCCGTCACTCTCTGCGTCCGGTTTCAGGCGGCCCAAAGGCCGCCGGGCGGGTTGTCGCTTGCAGGCCGATTCTTCTGGAATCATCCTGTCATCATTATACATGACCGTTTATTCCAGAGTCAGGTCAGCGACCGTGACTCCGTCACCACCCTCACCGTCCCCGCCCGACCTGAAAGATCGGACACGCCGGTCTCTTGACAACATATCATGAGTCACTTTCCGCAAAGCTCCCGTCCCCTTGCCGTGTACAATCCGGACAGGAGACAGCCCCGCGATCGACGCGTCATCGAGGAACTGATCAATCATGGAAGCGGCCTCATCCGCACGTTTTCCCAGCAACATCAACTCGGTCCCCGCCCGCATGACCATCTGGGTGCGAAGGGAAACCGGCTCGTCCCTCCGGCCCCGTTTCTTTTCCGTTTCCGACGATTTGGCCGGGGCTCTTCTCAAGTCACTGACCGGGACTTTGACCCGGAAGGATCCTGATTCAAGCAGTACCTGGTTTCTGGCGTCCGCTGCCTCGCGGACGATACCTGTCATACCGAGCGAAGCTGCCTGATACCAGTCCCCTACCTTTATCTCTTCGGCTTTAATCGCGTCTTGTGGCCGGCTTTTTGGCCTTGACTGCCTGAGGCGGCTTTTCTTGTCGATCTCGGCCAGGCGGCCGAGCGCGGCAGAACGGACCCGGTGATCGCCGGACCGCTCTTCATGAGCTGAGGCGCGCAGCTCTTCCAGAAGCGTATCGATTTCCCTTCTGGCCTCCTCCAGCAGGATCCCCGCCTCTTCATCCGCCTCTTTCAAGATTCTTGTTCGTTCTTTATCAAGTTTTTCGCTTTCCGCCTGGAGTTGTTCGCGCGTCCGGCTGATCTCTTCCCGCAACCGCTCCACTTCTTCTTCCATGACTTTAGCTTCCTTGTGGCTTTGCTCAATAGCTGAAACCAGATTCTCGAAGTGTTCACCCTCCTCAGAGATCAGCGCCCGGGCACTGTCAATAATGACGGGAGACAAGCCCAGCCTGGCCGAGATGGAGAAAGCGTTGCTGACTCCGGGCACCCCGATCAGAAGCTTGTAAGTCGGCTGCAAGGTATCGGTGTCAAACTCACAACAGGCATTTTCGACGCCCGGTTCCGTCATGGCGTAGCCCTTTAATTCACGGTAATGGGTCGTCGCGACAGTATGACAGCCCGACGCGCGCAAATAATCCAGGATGGCGATTGCCAGGGCGGCGCCCTCGGAAGGATCCGTGCCGGCACCCAGCTCATCGAGCAGGACCAGCATGCCCGGCCGGGCTGAATCGGTGATCCTGATGATCTCTTTCATATGGGATGAGAAAGTCGACAGGTTCTGGGTAATACTTTGCTCATCTCCAATGTCGGCTTCCAGGGTATGAAACCAGGCAAGTTGCGAGCCATGAGCCGCGGGGACGAAGAGGCCGGCCATGCCCATGAGCGTCAATAGGCCGCAGGTCTTTAAGCTGACTGTCTTGCCTCCCGTATTGGGACCGGTGATCACCAGCGTGCGGAAGGTACGGCCAAGCTCAAAATCGATGGGTACCACCCGGTCGCGGTTGATCAAAGGATGCCTCGCCTTGCGCAGGACAATCACTCCCTCTTCATTCATGAGAGGCCTGACCGCGTTCAGGTCGAGCGCCAACCCGGCCTTGGCCATGGCAAAATCAAGTTCAGCCAGAAGTCGCGCGTTGCGGGAAAGGTCGGAGGCCTGATTGGAGACGATGGTGGACAGGTCCTTCAGGATCCGTTGGATTTCATCTCTTTCTTCGGCTTCCAGTTCTCTGATTTTATTGTTGAGCTCGACCACCGCCATGGGTTCGATGAAAAGTGTGCTTCCCGATGAAGAGGTATCGTGGACCAGACCCTTCACGGCCGCCCGTCTGTCGGAGCGGACCGGGACAACATAACGGCCACTCCGAAGCGTAATAAGCTTCTCTTGCAAAGCCTCCCCCTGATGGGAAAGGACTTTTTCCAGCTCCCGGCGAACCGCCGCCTGTGCCTCCCGAAGCCGTGTGCGGATTTTGTAGAGGGTTTCGCTGGCCCGGTCGTGCAGGTTCTCGTCATCCTTGATGGACTGCTCCAATCGGCTTCGAAATCCTGGAAAGGGCTCAAGCTCCCTGATTTTTTCATGGATCCGGAGCGGTTGTTCCTCATCGATTTTCGGGATCTGCCCGATCATCCGTTCCACCGCCCGCAGAAAGGCGGCGATCCGGAAAAAATCACGGCATTCGAGCACGGCACCTGCCTGCGCGCGTCCGACCAGGGGCGCGACATCATTGATCCCTGTAAAAGGTAATGAACCGTACTTGAGCAGGCGTTGGACGGCGTCTTCAGTCTCCGACAGAAATTCACCCGCCTGGTCAAAGGAAGAGGATGGCAGAAGCGCCCGGCAGAGGAAGCGTCCCGGTTCGGTTGAGGCGAAACCGGTCAGCTGATCAATGATCGCCGGAAATTCAAGTGTTTTGAGGGTCTTTTCCCGTATGCTCATTTTTCTTTCCGAGACCTGCCTGTTGCGTCACGTAGTGGACGGTGGCCAGCAGGGAACAGATCACTGGGGGGATGAATATGACGTGGCGCAGCCAGGGCGGCCCGTCGGACACCCAGAACATAGTCACAACCGCGGCGACAAACAGGAAGGTGGCCACCTTGCCCAGCCTGTCTGAAAATACAACTACATTTCGCTTGGCCAGCAGGAGTGTGCTTCCAAAGAGCATGAATGATTCGCGCGCGAAATAGTAAAGAGGCACCCAGATGGGGATCTTCCCAATGGCAAACATCATGAAGGCGGTCACCACCTGAAAGATTTTGTCCACAAAGGGATCAAAGAGCTTGCCGAATTCGGTCATCATATCAAACCGGCGGGCGATGAATCCGTCCAGGAAATCAGTGGTCCAGATCATAAGGAAGAGGATAAAAGTAGCCAGCTTATGGGCAGGCCAACGGTAGATCATTACCGCCAGAGGTGCGATGGCGCAAAGACGTATCAGCGTCAACACATTGGGAATGTTGAAGGTAATTTGTATCCGCCGGTTGTCGTCCGGACTTCCGTTTGATGATTTGTCTTCCCCATCCATCACGTCACCTGTTTACTTTCATTTTGAAACTGACACGGAAGCGGGCAATCCTCCTCCCATGCCACCGCTTGCATTTTCTCACAATCCCATGATGGATTCTACCGCTTAAAGAATGCCGAAATTCTCCGGTCCGAACCGTTCCATCAAGGCGGAGGCTGTCTGGTCATTCCAGGAAATTGAAGGCGCCTCATGTTGCCCCCGGAAGATTCCCTGGCCCTCACTGAAGAGGCGGACAGGTGTATCACCCGCGAAGTAAGCGAGCGCCGCGCGAAGCGATTCGAGATAATCTTCCCCTGCCCCGGCCGGGATCCTGATGACCACGGATTGGAAATTGCGCCTTGTCTGGTCTTCCTGAACCGTCTGGGGTGGTTTGGATTCGACCCTGCGGGCGGGCGCTTCCTTCCGGGGGCCCCTCCCATTTCCACGGGGCCGCTTTTTCGCCGCCTCTTTGAAGGGGGCGGGCAAATCCCTCAAGTCAGCCTCGAGTGGCGCGATCAGGTCTGCCAGAAGCTTGGGTTCCTCCTCCCGAAGGTCGAGTGTACCCGCCAGAAGCAGGGCGCTGTGCTGGTCCAGCAGTTCGCGGAAAAGAGCGTAAGTCTTGGGAAAGAGAATCACTTCCCAGCTCCCGCTCTCGTCCTCAACCGTGATAAATGACATGCGGTCATTATTCTTGGTGAACAAATCACGCCGCGCGACCACCAAGCCTGCCATAAAGACCCGGTCCCGGTCTTTGTATGCCCGTCTCTCTTCTCCGGATTCATTGACCTCGTAGGCATCCTCATCCGTCCTCAGGTCCCGGCTCAGAGTCAAAGGCAAAGAATCAATCGCCTGCCGGTAGGCACTGAGCGGATGACCTGTGACGTATAGGCCCGTCATATCCTTTTCCATTGTCAATCGTTCAAAGGAGGTAAAGTCAGGCACATTGGGATAATCCGGTTCTTCCTTGCGGTCAAGTGCCTGGTCACTCGAAAGGTCGAACAAGGTGATTTGCCCTTCCATGACGCCTCTTTTGGCCGAAAGGATGCTGTCGCAAAAAGGCTCGATCACCGCGATCATCTTCGAACGGCCGACGCCGAAGAAGTCGAGCGCTGAAGAACGAATCAAACTTTCGATCATCTTGCGGTTCAAGGCTGAATCGCACA
>JAAZFK010000236.1 GCA_012511735.1 Clostridiaceae bacterium
ATCGGTTGGTTGCTGTTTTTTACCATTTTGGAAGTTGAGCCCGATCAGACGCTCATCTTTTTCCTGGTTGGCATTGTAAACGGTTCCCTCGTCTTTGAAAGAACCGGAAAAAACCCGGAAGAGTGAGATGCGGCCCACAAAAGAGTCAACGAAAGTTTTGAAGACAAAAGCTGCAAGTGGACCGTCGCCCTCGGAATGCAAAAGGATTTCTTCTCCGTCGTTGCGAACGGCTGTCACCGGATGGCCGTCGAGCGGGGTGGGGAAGAAGCGGGTAAAGAGATCAAGCGCAAAGGCGACACCCAGATTCTCCTGAGCAGAACCGACGAAAACCGGCATGATGGATCCGGCGGAAATGGCCTTGCGCATCCCGTCGGCTTCTTCGTCGGGTGTGAAAGCCTCCCCTTCGAAGTATTTCTCCATCAAGTCCTCATCGTTCTCCGCAATCTGTTCATTGATCTGGTCACGATAGTCCTCGAGCTGGTCAGCCAAATCCCCTGGCAGTTCGGTGGCTTTCATTTCGCCTTTTTTCCCTGAGAAGACAAAGGCCTTGCCGCCCATCACATCTACCAGCCCCGTCATCCGGTCTTTTTCCATAAGAGGGAGGGAGAGTGGAAGAACGCGCTGGCCATACGCTTCTCTCAGATCGTTCAGGGTCTTCTCAAAATTGGCGTTGGGTTCATCCATCCTGTTGATAAAAAAGGCGACAGGAATATTCGCGCCAGCCGCGTTACGCACTGCCTTCTCCGCGCCGACTGAAAGGCCGTCTTTGGCGGACATGACGATCAGAGCCGTGTCGCCCGCGTACATGCCCAGGATCTGCTCTCCCAGAAAGTCAAAATCGCCAGGCGTATCGATCAGATTGACCTTGTGATCCTTCCACTCACACCAGGCGACCGAAGTGCTGATGGACAGCCCTCTTCGCATCTCTTCGGGATCGAAATCCGTGACCGTGTTGCCTTCGTTGGACCGGCCCATCCGATCGATCACGCCCGCATTATAAAGCGCGGCTTCGACAAAGGCCGTCTTGCCGACGCCGCCGTGACCCATCACGGTGATATTCCTGATTTTCTCCGTCGTAAGTTTCATAAATTCCCCCTTTGAGAAGTCAATTTCTCCTTATTATAACGTATGAGACCAGGGCTCCAGCCTGGCAGTGAAGTGTCTTAGAATTTTTTCAGCCCGCACGATCCGGTAGCCACCGAGGCTTGATGCCCTTTCTTTCACTTTGGCCAGGGATGCCACGACATAATCAAGATGCGCCTGGGTATAGGTCCTCCTGGGAATACAGAAACGGGCGAATTCCATGGCTGCCTGTGGTTGTTCTCCGGTCTCGGGGTCGGGATCCAGCATGAAAGAACCTACATCACAGCCACGTATGCCCGCCTCGCGGTAAAGCTCAATACATAGTGACTGGGCAGGGAAAAGGTCGTAAAGGATCTGGGGCAGGAGCTGGCGCGCGTCGACAAAAACAGCGTGTCCGCCGGCGGGTTGCTGGCAGGGAATGCCTTCCTCGACCAACCGGTCGACCAGATAGCAGGTCTGGCCTGTATAGGAACGGAGGAAAGACTCATCAAGCCCCTCGACAAGGCCAATCGCCAGTGCTTCCATATCGCGGCCCGCCAGACCGCCGTAGGACAGAAACCCCTCATTGGGAACCACTAAACGGCGGACCCCCGCCATCAGCTCACTGTCGTCGCGCACGGCAACCAGACCGCCCATATTGACGATGCCGTCTTTCTTGGCTGAAAAGGTAAAAGCGTCGGCCTCAGCGAACATGTCCAGAACAATCTCCCGGATGGTCCGGTCAGCCTGACCTTCCTCCCTTTCCTTAATGAAAAAAGCGTTTTCAGCGAAACGGGCTGCGTCAATGACGAGCGGGATCCCTGCCTGCCTGGCGATGGCCGCCGTCTCCTTCATATTGGCCAGAGACACCGGCTGCCCTCCCGCGGAGTTGCAGGTCACGGTAATCACAATCATGCCAACCTTATCGCGCCCATACTGGTCAATCAGTTCTTTGAGCCGGGCATTATCCGTGTTGCCCTTAAAGGGATAAAGAGAGGAGGGATCCAGGGCTTCGGCCACCACACAGTTGACCGGTCTGGCGCCGCACAGCATCACATGTCCCGCTGTCGTGTCGAAGTGCATGTTTGAAATTGAAATCTGGCCGGGCTTCAACAAATTGGGAAAGAGAACCTTCTCAGCGGCGCGTCCCTGATGGACGGGTTGAAAGTAACTCCAGCCGAAGAGATCACCGCAGGTATCCATCAGCTTGTAATAGCTCCTGGATCCCGCGTAGCTTTCATCCCCCAGCATGATGGCGGCCCATTGGCGGTCCGACATGGCGCCCGTCCCGCTGTCCGTCAACATGTCAATGTAAACATCATCGCTCTTTAATCCGAAAAGATTAAAGTGCGACCGGCGGATCGCCGTGTCGCGTTCCTCTTTGGTGGTCACCCTCAAGGGTTCAACCATCTTGATTCGGTAAGGTTCCGGCATGTATGTCGCCATTATTCTCTCCTGTTTTATGATTCTGTATGCCGCAGGATAAAGTCCAGAATGTCCTTATCCACTTCATCGCGGTTGGTTTCATTGACTAATTCATGGCGCGCGCCCTGGTACAATTTCACCGAGACATCATCGAAGCCGAGCGCTTCCAGCTGCCTTCCAAGTGTCGGCGCCGCCTTGCCCATCGATCCCACCGGATCGTCGCTGCCGCTGGCAATCAGGACGGGTGTTTTGTTGTCCATGGATTGAAGATTCTTTTTCGAGTACAAGGTTTTCATGCCGGTGAACATATCGACAAAGGCGCTGGCGGTGAACTTGAAGCGGTTGCGTTCATCAGAACAGTAAAGATCCACAATGGACTCGTCCCGTGTCAGCCAGTCGCAGGGAGTCCGGTTGGGTTTGAAGTACTTGTTATTGCTACCCAAAGACAGTTTAGTCAGGAAGCGGCTTCGATGGCGGGGACCCCTGAAGGTCATGATCAGCTTGGAGATCGCGAGCCCCATGGACACCAGCCAGGCGGGCTGGGTGCCTGTCCCCAGCAAAATGACTCCCGCGAATTTGTCCTCCGGGTAAGTGTGAAGGTACTGGCGGACCAGAAATGATCCCATGGAGTGGCCCAGAATGAATTGGGCTGCCCCCGGGTAGCGCTCGCGGAGCAGATAATGCAGGGACCGCATATCCTCCAGGACACACCGATTGCCGTTCTTGCCGGCAAAATAACCCCAATCTTCCTTGGATTCAACCGAAGCTCCATGACCCAGATGATCATTGCCCGCGACCAAAATGCCTTCGCCCGCCAGGACGCGGGCGAAACGGTCGTAACGATCTATAAACTCCACCATGCCATGCGCGATTTGCAGGACTGCGCGAGGCGGCCCTTCCGGCTCCCAGATCTGCACGTATAAGTGAGTGCTGCCGTCCGATGAGTCGATGTATTCTGTTTTCCTCTCCATGCTCCTTCTCCTTATTATTTTCTCGCATGAATTCCCGGATCTTTATTCCTGTCAGTATAGCAAATAGCTGTCATCACGACGCTTGGCGGCTTGATGAAGTACCCGGACCACCTCGTCACGGCTGACCGGTTCCATGACCAGTCGTCTGAAACGGGCAGAATCTTCAAACCCCCGAAGATAAAAGGCAAAATGTGAACGCATTTCCCGGATCGCGACCTCTTCCCCCAACATCTCGATGGTGGCGTCCAGATGCTCGAGCATGACCTTCAGCCATGACTCGGTTGTGATCTCCATCGCCTGTCCCCGCAGAAGGCCGAAAATAAAGGGATTACCCCTGGCGGCTCTTCCCACCATAAAACCATCACAGCAAGTAGCTTCCCTCATTTTTTCCAGATCTCCGGGCAAAGCCAGGTCACCGTTTCCGATGACGGGGATCGAGACCGACTCTTTTACCTGACGGATAATGCTCCAGTCCGCCCGACCCTTGTAGTATTGATCCAGAGTTCTGGCATGAATCGTCAGCGCGGAAGCTCCTGACGCTTCAATCACCCGCGCGATCAGACAAGCATTGATGGTGTCAGGCGACACCCCCGACCGGATCTTGGCAGTCACGGGCCAGCCAAGATCCGAAGCCGTATTGACGGCCGCCTTGACAACCCGCTCGACCAGCTTCGGATCGCGCATCAAGCTGCAACCGGCACCCTCACGCAAAACTTTTGGAGCGGGACAACCCATATTCAGGTCGATGAAAGAGGCAGACCTGTAAAGTGGTTCCTCATAAAGCCTGGCGATGGCGTAGACAAAGTCCTCCGGATCCTGTCCAAAAAGCTGGATGCCCCACGGCTTATCACCACCGCTGGGCACAAGATAACGAGCCGACCGTTTCAGGGTCGGGTCGTGCCGGATCCCCCGGGCGGACACCAGCTCGGTTACCGTAAAAGAGGCACCCATGCGTGCGGCAATGGTCCGGAAAGGAGCTGTGGTAAAGCCCGCCATGGGAGCCAAACCAAGCGGAAGTGGCTCAAGCAGGGAAAGAAAGCCCTCCGCCCTGGCATCTTGATCCCTGCGGAGGACTTTTTCTTCTTTCGGCATACCGGCGGATAAATCAGCTGCAGGAGGGCCAGTCATCGAACATATGAACAAAGAGACCTGATCTCAATTTTGGCTCAAACCAGGTCGACTTGGGCGGCATCACCATCTCGGCATCCGCGATGTCGAGCAGGTCATCCATGGTGGTCGGGCACATGACAAAGGCGGCTGCCCAGCCTTCATCAACACGTCTTTTCAGCTCATCCAACCCCCGGATCCCTCCGACAAAATCAATTCTCATGGATGTCCTGGGATCGTCGATGGCCAGAAGCGGCGTCAGGATATTGTCCTGCAAAAGAGAGACATCCAGCCGCTTGACCGGATCCAGTCCCTCGAAAAGAGAAGGCGGCGCTGTCAGCTTGTACCAGCGATCTTGCAGATACATGCACATCTCTGCTTTCCTGTGAGGACGGAAAGGTTCTTCCACCGGCTCAAGCTGATAGATCCCGCTGATCCTCTCTAAAAAATCTTCCGGCGTCATGCCATTCAAGTCCCTGACGACGCGATTGTAATCCATGATGAAGAGGTCTTCGTCGGGGAAGACAACGGCCATGAAATAATTGAATTCAGCGTCAGCGGGCGCGTCAGGATAATCCCGTCGCCTTTTCATGGCGATATTGGCCGAGACGGCGGAACGGTGATGACCATCCGCGATATAAAGGGCGTCGACCTGGTCGAAGAGCGCCTCCAACTTAGATATTGCCTCGCGATCGTCCAAAAGCCACAGGAGATGGGTAATGCCGTCCTCTGTCTTGAAATCATAGACCGGATCGTTGAACTTGATGAAGTCATTGATCAGCCGGTTAATGGCCGACTGGCTGCGATAGGTCAGGAATACGGGCTCGGTATGGGCATCGCAGGTGTCAAAATGCCTGGTCCGATCCACTTCTTTATCTTTGCGGGTAAACTCATGTTTTTTGATTTTATTGGCCAGATAGTCGTCAACTGAAAAGGTCGCCACAACACCTGTCTGGACACGGCCTTTCATGATCTGCCGATAAAGGTAGAACATGGGACGGTCATCCTGCTCCAGGACGCCCTCTTCAATCATCTCCCTGAGCCGGTCACAGCCCTTCTGATAGACCTGGTCATCATAATCATCAATCCGGTCGGGAAGGTCAATCTCGGCGCGAACCACGTGAAGGAAACTCAGGGGATTGTCCGCCGCCATGGTCTTGGCTTCCGCCCGGTTCATCACATCGTAGGGCAGGCTGGCAACTTGAGCCGCCAGCCCGGGCAAGGGACGCACGGCCCGAAAGGGCCTTACCGTCGCCATTACAACAACTCCTTCACGAGATCGACAATCACATCGCCGATCCGTGCCTGAGCCTCAACGGTGGCCGCTCCGATATGCGGCGTCAATGAGATCTTATCGCACTGGATCAGCCGTTGATTGGTCAGGGGTTCCTCCCTGAATACATCAAGCGCTGCCCCCTTCACTTTACCGGCCTCAATGGCATCGACCAGCGCGTCTTCGTCAACAATGCCGCCACGCGCGCAATTGATAATGAAGACGCCGTCTTTCATCATATCGATCTCCCGCTTACCGATCAGGGGCGGGCCGCCCTCAAAGGGAATATGGATCGAGACATAATCCGACTCGGCCAGCACCCGCTCAAGTTCAACCTGTGGACAAACTTCGCAATGCAGATCCAAAATATCGGTAAACATCACATCCATGCCCAGGGCCAGGCACTTGACGGCAAGTGAATTGGCGATGCGGCCAAAGCCGATCAGCCCCAGCTTCTTGCCTGCGATCTCCGTGCCGGAGTATTGTTTTTTCAACCATTTGCCCTGCCTCATGGTGACATTGGCTTCACCAATGTGGCGGGCGACCGTCAGCATATGACCCAGCACCAGTTCGGCTACAGCAGAGCTGGAGGCCGCCGGTGTGTTGCGGACCTTGATTCCTTTCGATTCGGCGTAGTCAACATTGATGTTGTCCAGGCCTACGCCCCCGCGGATGATCAATCTGAGGCGGCCGGCCGCGCCCGCGTCCACCTGGGGATCCCGGATCTTGGTCGCGCTTCTCACGATCACGCAATCGACCTGAGCCAGCCTGGTCAGTAGCTCCTCCCCTTCATATTTGTTGGTATCTATTTCATGGCCGAGTTCGGCCAGCTGTTGTTCAGCCTGCTTGTCAATGCCGTCATTGGCGAGAATCAGTGCCATCTTCAGGCCTCCAATCCAAGTATTTCATCGATGTCGGCCAGAAGTTCGGCCAGTGTATCCTCTTGCAGTTCACCCATGGTCGCGATGCGGAAGGTCGTTGCCTTGAAGGGGCCATAACCGCCGCCGACCCTGAATCCGCGCTCCAGCAAGGCCTTGCTCAGATCAGCGAAGACAAAGGCTTCCTCGTTGTTGATGCAGGTCACAGTATTGGAACGGTAGCCCTCTTTGGCGAAAAGTGAAAAATGCCTCAGTGCCCAGGCGCGAACCATGCCTGCCAGTTTCTCGTGCCGGTCGAAGCGGTTGTCCAATCCTTCCTCGAGGATCCGGTCAAGTTGGTAGTCGAGCGCGTACATATGTGACAGGGAAGGGGTCGAGGGATATTGATAGTCTTTCTTGACCCGTTTGTAAAGACGGACCAGATCCAGGTAGTAGCCGCGAAATTCAACTTGTTCCGCGGCCTCTATTGCCCTCTCTGAGACCGAGCAAAGACTGAGGCCGGGCGGGAGCGCCAGGCATTTTTGTGTTGAAGCGATGCAGATATCGATCCCCCATTGATCAACTTCAATCTTGGCGCCGCCTAAAGAGGAGACAGCGTCAACCAGATAAAGGACACCCGGATATCGTCGGATAACTTCACCGATTTCGGCGCAGGGATTGACAACACCTGAACTGGTCTCATTATGGGTCACAGTGACCACGTCGTATTCGCCGGTCTTCAAGGCTTCCTCCACCATCTCAGGTGTGGTCGGCTGGCCCGGCTCAGACTTGAAGATATCCACCGGCACCCGGTTGTTCCTGGCCAGCTCATACCAACGGTCCCCAAAGGCTCCGACAGAGAAGACCGCGGCTTTCTTGCGGGTACAGCTTCGGATGGCGCCCTCCATCAGGCCGGTCCCGGATGAGGTGGACAGAAGGATGGTGTTTCTTGTGTACATGAGTTTTTGCAGTTTTTCAGAAACACTTTGTTGCAGCGCAGTCGCTTCCTTGGTCCTGTGCCCGATCATAGGCGTCGCCATCTTCTCCAACACTTCGGGCGCAACATCCGTCGGTCCGGGAATAAACAGTTTCTTGTACATGAATCCCTCCTAAAGCGATTTGAATCCTAATTTTCCTGCCGGAAAACAAGCTTGCGGCCGCCTCTTTCCCGCCGCACTCACTATACCACGATCGACTGTTCCGACAGGGCTTTAACGCCAGGCGATCGTGCTCCCATTTTCACCTTTCCG
>JAAZFK010000237.1 GCA_012511735.1 Clostridiaceae bacterium
CGGCTTGCGGCCTCAACCCGTTTCCCGTAAAATAGCATCAATGATTGTCGCGCGGCAAGCGCTGGAGGTAAAGATGATAAGTGCGGGAGATTTTCGCAATGGGACGGGATTCGTGCTTGACGGACAACCCTGTCAGGTCATTGAGTTTCAACATGTCAAACCGGGCAAGGGGTCAGCCTTTGTCCGCGTCAAATTCAAGAACCTCCAGACCGGCAGTGTCGTTCAGAAAAGCTTCAACCCTTCCGAAAAATTTGAACCGGTTCAGCTGGAAAACAGGGATATGACCTACATCTATTCGGACGGGGATCTCTACTATTTCATGGATCAGTCAAGCTACGACCAGATCCCCATCGGGCGGGATAAGCTGGAACACGCCCTTCCCTACCTGAAAGAAGAGATGACGGTTCGCGTGGTCTCCTGGGAGGGTCAGATCCTGGAAGTGGAAATGCCCAACACGGTGGAGCTTGAGATTGTCGAGTGTGAGCCGGCTGTGCGGGGCGATACCGCCCAGAGCGCGACCAAGAATGCCACCCTGGAAACGGGCGCGGTCATCCGGGTGCCCCTCTTCGTCAACCAGAACGAGAAGGTGCGGATCGATACCCGCACCGGGGAGTACATGGAGCGGGCCTGATCATGGACAGCGAGGGCCGGCAATTTTCGATCAAGGGTGAGCGGGCCATGTCGCAGGGCTTCATTGCCCAGTACGCGGCAGAGGCGGCGCTTCACACCCAGGGGGTCAGCGGCCTGAACACGGGCATTGCCTCAGGATTGAAAGAAGCCATCGGCCTGGTTCCTGAGGGCCGTGGGGTCCGGGTCTCCTTCCGGGGGGATTCGGATGATGTGGTGATCACGGTTTATCTTGATCTTCTTTACGGCCATGTCATGCCGGAAGTCGCCTGGTCGGTCCAGGAGCGCGTCAGGCGCGATGTCGAACGTTTCACAGGTTTGAATGTGGACGCGGTCAACGTCCATGTTGTCCGGGTGACCCGGGGCGGGACTCCGCCGCATGACACCGCTGACGCGGAAGGGGAGGACTATCTATGAGCCCTTGGGCCAGAACCATCCTTATTATCTTTTCTTTTCTTTTGGCGGTCTTTTTCCTGATCAGCCTGCTCATGCTTGCCAGCACCGACATTTTGACCGGCATGATTACGCTGATCCTGGACCTGGCCCAGAAGCAGCCGGTCAAGACCATCGCGGTGGTGGCGGGCCTGGTGGGCTTCCTGATCACGGTCATTACCCTGATCGTGGCGGTCATGGCAGGCCGCCTGCGCAAGACCAGGATCAGGACCAATGAGATCGGTCACATCGAGATTGGTGTCGAGGCCATCGAGAACATCGCCCTGAACGCGGCCAAGATTTCCCAGTCAGGCGTCAAGACTGCCAAGGCCCGCGTCTCTCCCGCCAAGGGAGGCAAGCTGTCGGTCCGCATGATCATCCAGGCTTTCTCCGATGTTGAGATTCCCATGATGATGGCCCGGGTACAGGAACGGGTTAAAAAAGACGTCGAAAAATACACTGGCATTGAAGTCGACAAGGTCGAGGTTCGTGTCAGCCGCGTCGAGACGGTCGCGCCCAGAGTGGAGCGTTAGCCCATGCAGAAACCGGATCCGGCCGATCAATCAAAGGGGGGCAGACGGCCACCTGTCAGCTCAGGCCTGATCGGCGCGCTGATTATGTTCATCCTGGGCCTGCTCTGGGTCCTTTTGGGCTTCTGGAAGTTGCTCTTTATCCTGATCCTGGCCCTGGTGGGTTACTATCTGGGCTTCCGATACTTTTATGACAGGGAGGCCATCCGCAAGCTGATTGACCGGATTCTCCCCCCGGGGATGTTCCGCTAGAAAGCAAGATCTTTATGAGCCGGCATACAGCACGCGAAAAAGCCTTGAAATTTCTCTACCAATTGGAGATCCGTTCAGATGACGGGGACAAGCAAAGGGAAGGATTTCTGCGCCTGGAACCGCTGAGCGATCCCGCTGACCGGGCCTATTTCGACCGCCTGATCCAGGGGGTCGGCGCCCATAGGGAGGCCATCGACGAGGTGGTCGCCAGGTACCTGCGGGGCTGGACCATGGAACGCCAGCTCCTGATCGATCTGTCCATCCTCAGGCTGGCGGTCTTCGAGCTCCTGTTCGATACAGAGGTTCCCGC
>JAAZFK010000035.1 GCA_012511735.1 Clostridiaceae bacterium
GAATATACAGCTATACGCTGTTTCATTAACCATCAAAGAGAAAGGAATCATAAAAGATGAAAGACCTGAAGGGCACAAAAACGGAAAAGAACTTGCAGGAAGCTTTTGCGGGTGAATCGATGGCGCATACCAAATATCAATACTATGCGTCTAAAGCGAAAAAAGAGGGCTATGAACAGATCGCCGCTTTTTTTGATGAAACTTCAAGGAATGAGAAAGAGCACGCCAAACTCTGGTTTAAATATCTGCACGGCGGAGAGGTTCCCGCATCGACAGTGAATCTTGAGGACGCTGCTGACGGCGAAAACTACGAGTGGACCGACATGTACGCGAGATTTGCAGACGAAGCCGAGGAGGAGGGGTTCAAGGAAATCGCCAAAAAATTCCGCCTGGTCGGTGAAGTGGAAAAGAATCACGAAATCCGCTACCGTCGCCTCCTGGCCAATATTGAAGAAGATATCGTCTTCGAAAGGGAAGATGGAGAAACTGTTTGGATTTGCCGCAACTGTGGTCACCTGCATGTGGGCAAAAAGGCGCCTAAGCTGTGCCCGACCTGCGACCACCCACAATCCCATTTCGAAATTCTTGCGGTCAATTACTAGGTTATACAGTCTTACACCATTTGAAAAGGCCCGCTTCATCAGCGGGTTTTTTCAAATGGAAGCTTAGCTTCTTGAAACATTTTCACTGTTGATTTGCACGCAATCTCCATTCAATGCATACTATGATGTAATCGATTACGATATATAAATGTAACACAATAATTACCAGTCAAGAAAGGAATAATAAAATGAAGAAGGACAAGGAAAACGTTCGTAAATACGGCAATATTTTTAATATCCATGAGGGTTACACTTGGGATAATTACACCGTTGACGGTATTCGTATGGAGGATGTTCATCTGGTACTGACCCCCAGGATGGGCTCCCAGAATATTGGCATTACAAGCGGCATCCACTATCCGGGCATGGAATTTGAACCTCATATCCACCCTTTGAGCGAAGAGCTGGTTTTCTGCCATGAGGGGGAAGGTGAATTTTATTTGTATGACCGCTGGTACCCCGTCAAAAAGGGCGATGTTCTGTACGCGCCGCCAGGCGTCAAACACGGGACTCGTAAGCGTGCGGGTACAGAAGGTGTTTTCGTTACCATAGGAGTCGCCACGCCACCTCAGCTCGATCTATACAACCGGATTGGCTACGAGTTACATCCTGAAGAATCAGTCGAAAAAGAAGAGGAATAATAAAAATCCGGCTGATCCTCTCTTCTTGGAGGGTCAGCCGGTCAACCACCAGGTTTGTTTTAATTTTTCATTGCTGCATCAAAATCAAGATTCGATGGACTGAAATTCAATGCTTGAGCCTGTCTGAAAGCTTCTTCGATCCCCTCCAATCGATCCATCCCATTATCTTCCCATTCGATAGAGAGTGGACCATGGTAACCACGCTCATTCAGAATTCTGACAATTGATTCGAAATCAACATCGCCGCGACCCAAAGATCGGAAGTTCCAGCCCCGCCGGCTTTGGCCGAAGGGCAAATGCGAGCCCAGCAAGCCGTTGCGCCCGTCAAGGGTGATGGCCACGTCTTTCAAATGGACGTGGATGACCTTGTGACCGAAATCCTGAAGGAATACGAGCGGATCGACTCCCTGCCAGAGGAGATGGCTGGGGTCAAAGTTCAGGAAAAAGGCTGGATGATCCTCCAGCTCCTCAAAGAGTCGCTTGGTACTCCAATAATCAAAGGCAATCTCGGCCGGATGAACTTCGAAGGCAAAGCGGACGCCGTGGAGGTGAAACTCATCAAAGATGGGCGTCCAAAGTTCCTTGATCTTCCGGAAGCCTTCCTTGATCATCTCCTCACTTGTCTGAGGAAAGGAATAAAAGTAGCTCCAGATCGGCGAACCCAAGAAGCCGCAGACAGTATCAACTCCGAAATTCTTGCAGGCGGCCGGTGTTTTCATCATCTGTTCTATGGCCCAGCGCCGGATCTCCTCTGGCTTCCCCTTGTATCGGTCGGGGACAAAATGGTCCAGGCGGGGATCCCAATTATCTCCGACACATTGCCCTGTCAGGGCAGCATTGACCGCATAGCAATCGAGATGATAATCCTGCAGCTGCTGCCGCAAAGAATCACAGTATTGCTGGTCACGCGAAGCTCGATCGACATTAAAGAGATGATCCATCGTCATTAATTCCAGGCCGTCAAAGCCAATCGAAGACGTAATTTTGCAAAGCTCCTTAAGTTCCAAATCGGCCCATTGGCCCGTTGCCAGTGTAATGGGTCTGGTCATGGTAATCGCCTCCTGTCAAGCCATTCAGCCGGCCTTGGAGCCTTGCTGAAATTCTTATCCAATCCTATCACGTCCCTGTCTGTGGGTAAAACTAGAAACGTGACTTGGTGTATTATTTAGATTAGCGTTTGTCCCGTGAGGAGGTCGCCAGCATGTCAAATAAGAGAGTCGCAGTCATTGGAACCGGTTTTATGGGTCTCGCCCATATTGATGCTTTACGGCGCCTGCCCGACATCGACCTGGTTGCTTTGTGCGATGCCAGCCAACCTCACCTTCACGCAAGGCAGCTTAAGATTCCCCACGCCTTTACCGATTATAAGGAAATGATACGTAGCTTACGTCCTGATGCCGTGCATATCACCTCTCCCAACTACTTGCATTTTGAAATGGCGCTTTTTGCCATTCGGAAAAAGGTTCACGTCCTGTGCGAAAAACCATTCACCCTCACGGTCCGCGAGGCTGAGCAGCTAGCACTTGAAGCAAATCAAAATCAGGTAAGCGGATCGATCAACTACCATAACAGATTTTATCCCATGACCCGTCAAATGAAGGCCATGGTCGACACTGGTCAAGTGGGGGATCTGATCTCGGTGACTGGAAGTTACCGGCAGGACTGGCTCCTGTATCCGACGGATTTCAACTGGCGGATACTGAGCAAATTTTCCGGATCTACCCGCATCGTCGGAGATATCGGGTCACATTGGCTGGATCTGGCCCAATATGTGACCGGGCAGAAGATTGTCGCCGTCATGGCAGATTTTCATACCGTTTACCCCCGAAGAGCCCGGATCGACGAATCCGGGAACACGGACCAAATTGAGGTGGACACCGAAGATATGGCTGCTTTCCTGTGCCGTTTTGAGAACGGAGCCTTGGGATCCTGTTTTGTCAGCGCCATGGTCGCCGGTAAGAAAAACCAGACGCAACTGCTGATCGCCGGCAAGGATGGCTCCATGGAATGGGATACGGAAAAGAATCTGAACGATTTATGGCTTGGTTTCCGTTCCCAACCAAACCAGATTCTGACCAAAGACCCCAATCTGCTTGCTCCGGAAGCCGGCAGTCTCTCAGGCTACCCGGGAGGCCATGTTGAGGGTTATCCGGATGCCTTTGTCAATCACTTCCGGCATTTCTACCAGACACTGGACAGGCCTGACCTGCCTGTCGAATACTGCAGCTTCGATCAGGGTGTCCGCGAAATGAAGCTCATCGATGCCATTCATGCCAGCAGCCGACAGGGCAAGTGGATTGAAGTTCCCGTATGACCTTGACGAAACAAGCTTCGACGTTGAGAAATCGAGCCGTTTTGGCGCTTGATCTTGGCGGTTCCAAATTCATTGCAGGCCTTGTCTCTGCTGACGGGAACCTGATTGACTCCAGGTTCGACAGGTGGACGGTACATTCGGAAGAGGGCATCCTGGAACAACTTCTGACAGCCGCCAGCCAGTTGATTGATGCTAATCCACGGACGCCCCCTCTTGCCGTCGGCGCGACCGTACCGGGCCTGACGGATTCAGTTGGAGGTATCTGGCTGGATTCTGTCTTTCTGGGTATCCGCGACTTTCCTTTTGCTGATCGCTTAAGTCGGGCTCTATCCATTCCTGCAGCCATCGAGAACGATGTAAACGCCTGTGCCCTGGCTGAATCCTATTTCGCCCATGACCGCAAGCTGAACGACTTTCTCTGGGTCACAGTGTCCAACGGTGTGGGTGGGGCAGTTTTCCTCGACGGTCGCCTTTATCATGGGGCAAGACAGGGGGCAGGTGAGCTGGGCCATGTCGTTGTCGAGGAAGGTCCCTCCGCCCGCCGATGCCATTGCGGGAACCTGGGCTGCGTCGAAGCCATGGCCTCGGGACGCGGACTGGTGTCCAACTATTTGCAACTGGCAGGCCGGTCTTCTATCGAACAACAGGGGCTGACAGCGGAGTCTGTCGCTGAACTTGCCAGAGCCGGTGACGACATAGCCCGACAGACCTATCACATGGAAGGCGTGTACCTTGGCAGGGCGATTGCCGCTGCTGTCAATATCCTGAATCCCTCCAAGGTCTTTTTGGGAGGCGGTGTTTCCCAAAGTTTCGACCTCTTCGAACCGGCGCTCCTGCAAACGGTCAGGGCCCGGATCTACCGACACGCCAATCCCGATCTCAGCATCGATGTGACGGGGCTTGGTTACCACGCGGCCCTTCTTGGCGCGGCCGCCATCGCCCAAATCCATCTCAAGAAAATAATTAATTAAGGAAGTATTTATGTCTCAATCGTTTATTGAAAAGTATTTTGCCTCGCTGGAGTCAATCATTGCCCAGCTGGACCCTCAGGCTTTTGAAAAAGCCATCGCCATCCTGACGGAAGCCTACCTCCAGGACAGGCAAATTTTCATCGCCGGCAATGGCGGCAGTGCAGCCAGTGCCAATCATTTTGTGTGCGACTTCGGAAAGAACGCGATTCAGAGAGAGGGAGCGCGCCGCTTTCGGATTATCTCCCTTTGTGACAATGTCGAAAAAATAACTGCCATCGCCAACGACATCGCCTTTGAACAGATTTTCAGTTTTCAGCTTGAAAACCTGATGCGGCCAGGTGATGTGTTGATCCTGATCAGCGCGTCGGGCAGCTCGCCTAACATTCTTGAAGCGCTCACCTATGCCAGGAAGGTCGAAGATAGCTCTGTCATCACATTGTCGGGCTTTGAGGGCGGCAAGATAGCCGGTTTGGCCGATGCTTCCCTGGTCGCCCGTTCAAAGTCCTATGAGCGGGTCGAGGACATCCATCTGATCATCCTGCACATGATCGTTTGCTACTTCAAGGAACATCCCGAATTGACCATACCCAAAGACGAAACCCACTCGCTGTGAGTGGGTTTCGTCCGGACAAACAGGCAAGGTAATTTCGCCTTATTTCTTAATCAGCCGGTAAGCCTGCCAGAACCTTTCTCATGTAGGCAACTGCCCGGGGAAGACCTTCTACAGCGTCCGGCAGATCCTGGTTCCCCCAACGGCGTTCGTATTCCAGGGAAAGCCAGCCATCATAGCCCGTATCATGCAATTTTCGCGCGATGGCATGCCAATCGAGAATGCCTTCACCAGGGATACGTGACCGGACAGTGCGGTCATCAGGATTGACGTGTGAAACCATGGTGAAAACCGGTTTCTCAGGGACGCCATATCGGTAGACCAGATCCTTGCAATGAACGTAGTAGATCTTTCCCTCTTGCAGGTCAATGGCTTCTTCGTATTCTTCGGCCGGGAAAAAAGCCAGATTAGCCTGATCGTACAAAATCCCCACATTGGGGTGCCCGATCTCTTTAACCAGATCCATGCTGATTCTGGCGGTCGTTGTCATGGTCCCGAAATGATTTTCCAGACAGATGCGGATGCCATCCGGCGCGCAATAGTCCCCCAGCTCCCTCATGGACCTGACCAATGCGTCTTTTTTCCTACCATCCGGGTCCGTTTCCCCATCCACAAACTTGCCGCCGTAGGCCCTGATGTTTTTGCATTTCAGGGTGCGGGCTATGTCAATGACCCGCTTGAATCTCTCGCATTCTTGTTGGCGTTCGGCCTCGTCCAAGCTGTTAAACAAGTTCAGGTAAGGTGTGAGCGCCGCCACCGGCAAGTCAACTGAGTCGAGCTTGGCCTTCAAGGCTTCCAGCTCTTCCGCTTTATGTTCCAGAGGGAATGAACATTTGAATCCATCTGTTTCGATGATGATTTCAATCCCATCCAGTCCAAGTTCTTTAAAATAATCAATGGCTTCGAACAGTTCCATTTCTGGTGTTGCCATTGTATGTCCGGCCAGTTTCATCATTGACTCTCACCCCAATCGTTTGACAGATCAGGTAAACCTGCGGCTTTCAAAATCCGATCCATCAGCTCGTGTGTTTTATAGGCATCCTCGGCACTTGTGAGAGGCGTTTCCCTCGTGCGTACGCAATGGAAAAAGTGCTTGATGCAGTCTTCAAAGCCAAGCCGGTTGACTACGGTGCACCAACCTTGGTTCAAAGGCGTAAAGGTCTGTCCCTCTTCCCTGTCCGGGTAGATCACCTTATAACTGTCCAGGTTATCCGAAACTGCTGTCATGTTCTCGCCATAGATCTCGACCTGTTCACGCCACTGGCCCGCTTCACGCGAGGCAGCAAGAAGACCTGTTGCGCCATTTTCAAAGCCCAGGTGGGCAGTACATAAATCTTCAAAGAAGGGATCGGTAAATTTGGCTCTCGCCTCCACATAGTCACATTCACCAAGATAATACCGGAGGAGATCGACCATATGGATGGCATTTTCGAGTGTACCCCGGTACTCTTTGAACTCGCGGGATTTGTTAGCAATCACCATGTGGGGCTGTTTTCCGCTGACATGGAAAGCTTCGATGCTTTTTCGATTGGCAGGGGCAAAACGACGATTGAAGGCGACCATGACGATCTTGCCTGACTTGGCAGACAGATCCGCTAAATATTCGCATTCCGCCAAGGTCGTGGAAAGCGGCTTTTCGCACAAGACATCGAGTCCATTGGCAATAAGGGGTGGCAGATAAGCTTTCCGAACTGTTTTTGGTGTGAGCAGAACGGCACAATCCATCTCTGTTGACAGAAACTCGTCAAGAGTTCTGCACGCCTTTTCTGCACCGTACTGTTCCTTCGCCATCTGAGCATTTTCATAATGTCCGCTCAATATGGCGGATATCTTGACATCAGGCAACGCGGCCAACACCGGGAAATGAGCAATTTGAGCAATTTGCCCGGTCCCGATGACGCCTACCTTGAGTTGTTTGTTTATCATTAATTAATTACCTCCTCATTTTCCTAAATATGCCTTCTTGATCAGCGGATCATTCCGAAGACTTTTACTTTCTCCCTGATGAACGATTTTTCCATTTTCCAGCACATAGGTATAGTCAGATATTGCCAAGGCTTTGGCGGCATTTTGCTCAACAAGAAGAACCGTGATACCTGACTCATTGATTTCCCGGATGATATCGAACACTTGATTCACAATGATAGGAGCAAGACCCAGGCTCGGTTCATCAAGTAAAAGCAATTCTGGTTCAGCCATCAAGCCCCGGGCGATCGCCAGCATCTGCTGCTCTCCACCGGAAAAGGTGCCTGCCAGCTGATCACATCTTAAGCCGA
>JAAZFK010000238.1 GCA_012511735.1 Clostridiaceae bacterium
AAAATTCAGCAAAGGGGACTAAGCCGATGAAAAAAGCGCCAAAAAAGCAACGTCAGTCAAGGATTCTGCAACTCGTGGGCGAACGAAACATTGAGACCCAGTCCGATCTTGTCGACGCGCTCCGTGCCATGGGCATGGAAGTCACCCAGGCGACTGTTTCGAGAGACATCAAGGAGCTCGGAATCGTCAAAGTCATGACCGGGGAGGGCTCCCAGAAATACGTGGCCCTGACCCACAGCGGTGAAGCCACCTCGGGACGCATGAAGCGGGTCTTCTCGGACGCGGTCATCTCCATCAGGAGCGCCGACACCCTGGTTGTCATCAAGACATTGCCGGGCATGGCCCAGGGCGCGGCTTCCGCGCTCGATTCCATGTATCTGGAAGAAATCCTGGGATCCCTGGCGGGGGATGACACCATCTTCATCGCGACCAACAGCCCGGACGCGGCGGACAAGCTGGTTCATAAACTGAACGAGATGGCCAAGATCGGCTTCCAGGAAGACGGAAGAATCTAAGCCTCCGGAGATGATTCATCGCGTTGAGATTGACAACTTCGCCCTGGTGGAACACGCGGAACTGGACCTGGGTCCGGGTCTGACTGTTCTGTCCGGCGAGACGGGCGCAGGCAAATCGATTGTCATCGACGCGCTTGATTTCGCTTCCGGCGGACGCGGCGACCGCGCCATGCTGCGGACTGGCGCGGACCAAGCCTCCGTCACCATTCTTCTTGACGACAACAGCGCGGAGGGTTCCGACCGCGAACTTGTCGTGGGCAGGACGCTTCGCGACAGCGGCCGGACTTACGCGAAAATCAACAGCCAACTGGTGACAGCGGGTGAACTTCGCGCCCTTATGGAACCCCTTCTTGCCATTCACAGCCAAAATGATCAGCAGACCATCTTCCGTGAACCGGTCCACAAGGCCCTGCTGGACGCCTATGCGGGCGAGGGCGTTGCAGGCCTGCTTCTCAGCTGGGAGGACGTTCGTAGCCGGATGCGGTCCATCAATGTCAGGCTTGGCGAATTATTCCTGGATCCCGAAACACGTGCCCGCAGGCGGAGCATCCTGGCCTTCCAGACCGAAGAGATCGAGGCGGCAGGCCTGTCCAGGGGTGAGGAAGAAGCCATTCTCAAAAAGATCAAAACCCTGTCAGCAGTCCGTGAGATCACCCTGCTCCTTAACCGGGCCATCGGCGAGATTTCGGGTTTGGAGGGCGACTCAGCGTCGGACAGGCTGAGCCGGGCCATCACCGACCTGACCACAGCCAGCCGATACAGCTCAAAGTTGCAGGAACTCCGGGATCGCGCCCTCGAACTTAAAAACGATCTGACAGAACTGGGTTATGACCTGAATCGCACCGCGGCGCGTCTGGACGACAAACCCCAGGAGCTGGAGGAAGCCAACAGCCGCTTGCAGTTGTTGCGGCGCCTGCAGGAGAAATACGGCAACAGCCTGGAAGAAGTGATTACCTATGGCGAAAAAGCCAGGCTGGAACTGGAGCGGCTGGATGCCACCGAAGAAGAACTGGCCCGGCTGACGACTGAAAAGGAAGTGCTGCTCAAAGAGATGGTTGATCGGGGGGAACGCCTCCATCAAGCTCGAAGAGAGGCGGCGGATCGCCTTGAAGAGGAGATCAACCGCCAACTTGCCGACCTCAACATGAAAAACGCCAGATTTGCCGTGGAGATTGAAACACGGCCTCCTGATCCCGATGATCCCGCGACGGATCCGCAGCAGGTTCGTTTCACCATGGCTCCCAACCCGGGCGAACCCTCCATGCCTCTGGTGTCCATTGTCTCCGGTGGTGAAGCCTCCCGGGTGCTCCTGGCCATCAAGACCGTTCTGGCGGGGTTGGACCAGGTGGCCACCCTGATTTTCGATGAAATTGATACAGGAATCAGCGGTCAGACGACCACCCGCATCGCGGGCAAGCTCAAGTCGATCGCGCGGACCGCCCAGGTCATCTGCGTCACCCACAACGCGCAGATTGCGGCCTCGGCGGATTGTCAACTGCTGATCGGCAAGAAGGTGGAGGGGGGCAGGACCAGGACGACCGTCCGGCGGATCCAGGGTGACGAACGCGTCGCCGAGATCGCCAGGCTCCTGTCCGGACGGCCGGACGATCCCAAATCCAGGTTGCTGGCCCGGGATTTGCTGGATAGGGGGGCCACACTTTAAGAGGGGGGCGGCCACAGGGCCGCGAAGAAAATGGAATCACACCATTGTAAGGATCATCTGGAGCTGTCAGGCAGCGGCCTGACACCGGAGGAAGCCGCCAGGCTTGCCCGGGGAGAACTGGCGGTCACCATCGCCGCCGCCGCACGTGAGCGAATGGAGGAATCCTTCGCCCAGGTCAGGTCCATTCTGGCTTCAGGCCGGCCCAGCTACGGCATTTCAACGGGCTTTGGCGAGTTGAGCCGGGTCACCATCACGGAAGATCAAAATTACGAGCTGCAAAGGAACTTGATCCGAAGCCACGCCGCCGGCGTGGGTCCGGCCTTCCCGGCCGAGGTCGTCCGCGCCATGATGCTCCTGCGGTTGAACGCGCTTTGCGTGGGCTACTCCGGGGTCAATCCCCAGGTGGCGGACTTGCTGGCTTCCCTGATCAACGAGGGCATCACGCCCCTGGTCCCTGAACAAGGCTCGCTCGGCGCTTCGGGTGACCTGGCCTATCTGGCCCATATGTCCCTGGTCCTGATGGGGGAGGGGGAGGCGGAAGTTGACGGAGAAGTCATGAGCGGCGGGGAGGCGCTGGCCCGGCGGGGTCTGCGGCCGGTCCGCCTTTACGGCAAAGACGGACTGGCCCTGATCAACGGCACGTCCGGCATGCTGGCCCTGGGGATCCTCACCCTTCTGGAGGCGGAAGCCTGTCTGAAAGCCGCCAACGCGGCAGCCGCATTGACCTTTGAGGCCCTGCGCG
>JAAZFK010000239.1 GCA_012511735.1 Clostridiaceae bacterium
ACATCGACCTGAGGAACCTGTACACGTTGCGGTGCAACAATGGTTAAAGAAATCGAACGTTCAGGCATCCCGGTGGTCCACCTTTGTACGGTAACCCCCATTTCGCTGACAGTCGGCGCCAACCGGATCGTTCCGGCCGTCGCCATCCCCTATCCGCTTGGAAACCCTGAACTCTCCCCCGAGGATGAGTTTGAGCTGAGGCGTAAACTGATCGACAAGTCCCTGGAGGCTCTGGCGACCGAAGTCACAGAACAGACCATCTTCGAGTAAATCCAGATTTACGACAAGAGAGGAAGATTAATAATGGAAAAAGTCTACGACCTCATCATCATCGGCGCCGGCCCTGCCGGCCTGACCGCCGGCATTTATGCCGGCCGGTCACGCCTTGATACCCTCCTGATCGAACGGGGTCAGGACGGGGGCCAGATCGCCATCACTGATGAAATTGAAAACTACCCCGGCGGCCTGTCCACACCCGAGAATATCGAGAGTGGCGCCGCCTTGATCGCCCGCATGACCGCCCAGTGCCAGCATTTTGGTGTGGAGCGTCTGAGCGCCAATGTAACCCAGGTCGAACTGGAAGGTCCCATCAAGCGGGTTCATACCCGTGAGGCCGTCCTGGAAGCCAAGGCCGTCATCATTGCGACAGGTGCCCATCCCAGGCCCATCGGCTGCCCGGGCGAAAGCGACCTGATCGGCCGCGGCGTCTCCTACTGCGCCACCTGCGACGGGGCCTTCTTTGAAGATCTGGAAGTCTACGTGGTCGGCGGCGGCGACACGGCTGTCGAGGAAGCTATGTACCTGACTAAATTCGCCCGTAAGGTGACCATCATCCACCGGCGGGACGAACTTCGGGCAGTCAAGTCCATCCAGGAGCGGGCCTTCAAGAACGACAAGATCGACTTCATGTGGAACTCAGTTGTCACAGCCCTCCATGGAGATGATGGTGTGCTCAATGGCATGACCGTCAAGGACACCAAGACAGGTGAAGAACGCCGCGTTGATGCGGACGAGGAAGACGGCATGTTCGGTGTCTTCGTTTTCATCGGCTTCTTGCCCAACTACGAACTCTTCGACGGCATCGTCGACATGGAATACAATTACATCGTCACCGACACAGAGATGCGGACCAATATCCCCGGCGTTTTCGCCGTAGGCGACATCCGGACCACCCCTCTGCGTCAGGTCGTCACCGCCTGTGCCGACGGCGCCATCGCCGCCATGCAGGTGGAACATGATCTGGCCTCCGGTGCTTACGATTGAAAGGAAAAAGTAAAAGGCATGTTTGAACTGGACAAAGATACGTTTGAAACTGAAATTCTTCAATCAGAAGAGGCTGTACTCGTTGACTTCTACGGCAACGGCTGTGTCCCCTGTGAAGCCCTGAAACCCCATATCCTCAAGCTTGAGGAGACCTATGGGGATAAGCTCCGCTTCACGGCCCTGAACACATCCAAGGCCCGTCGCCTGGCTATTTCCCAGCGCATTCTCGGTCTCCCTGTCATCGCCATCTACAAGGGCGGTGAGAAGGTTGATGAGCTGGTCAAGGATGATGCCACGCCTGAAGCCGTCGAGGATATGGTCAAGAAATACATCTGATCTGAGCATGACAACCAGAGGTGGGTAGGCTACTACCTGCCCTTTGGGGAGGGTCCCCCTGAAAGGCCCGAAAATATGAGGAAAGGAGCAGGATATGAGCATACTCGAAGGCAAAAAGGTCATCGTCATCGGTGACCGCGACGGGATTCCCGGTCCGGCCATTGCGCTTTGCGCAGAATCAGCCGGCGCTGAGGTTATCTTCTCCGCAACGGAGTGCTTTGTCTGAACAGCCGCGGGTGCAATGGATCTGGAAAATCAGAAGCGTGTCAAGGATCTCACTGAAGAGCATAGCCCTGAGAACA
>JAAZFK010000240.1 GCA_012511735.1 Clostridiaceae bacterium
ACCGGGGACAAAAGAGAGGCAGGGTGTTGGCATGAGCGAATTATCGTCTTTGATTCAACGTCATTTTACAAAGGAACTTGAAGAGACGGGCGGTCAGGTCTTCGACCTTTTCCGTTGGAAAACATGCGATGTCCTGCTCAAGGACCACAAGACAGGCCGGGTGCTGACCGACCTGAAGGGACTCGAGTTCCCTGAGTCCTATTCACAGCAGGCCTGTGACATCATTGCCTCCAAGTATTTCCGTAAGGCCGGCCTGCCCGAAGAACCGGGCCACGAAACCTCCATGAGGCAGTTGGCAGACCGCATGGTGTCTTTCTGGGTGGGGTCACTGGTGGATGAGGGCATGATTGATCAGGGCAGGGAAGCCGACATTCTCTACGACGAACTGGTCTACGCCATCCTGGCTCAGATGTTCGCGCCCAATTCCCCCCAATGGTTCAATACAGGTCTCAAGCTTAAATACGGAATCGCCGGCGGACAAAGTGAACTCTATTATTACGACCAGGACAAGGGTGAGGTCGTCATGAGTGAGGACGATTATACTCGGACTCAGGCTTCGGCCTGTTTCATTTTGTCCATCGAAGACAAGCTGCTGGGACCCCATTCCATCACCGAAGGCTATGTCTCGGAAACCAAGCTCTTCAAGGGCGGATCGGGGACCGGAAGCAATTTCTCGTCCATCCGCGCTGATGGCGAGGCGCTCTCCGGCGGTGGCCAGTCCTCCGGTCTGATGAGCTTCCTGAAGGGTCTTGACAGAAACGCGGGCGCCATCAAGTCCGGCGGGACCACCCGTCGGGCGGCCAAAATGGTCTGTCTGGATATTGACCACCCAGAGATTGAGGATTTCATTACCTGGAAGGCGCGTGAGGAAGACAAGGTGATCGCGCTCGCCAAGATGGGTTACGACGCCGATATCGATGGCGAGGCCTATCAGACGGTGTCCGGCCAGAATTCCAACAACTCTGTCCGATTCAGTGACGAGTTTATGCGCAAGGTCGCGGGGCTCAGTCAGGATCCGCAGGCCACCATCCGGCTCAAGGGCCGGCGTGATTCAAGCGTTGACCGGGATGTCCGCGTCGGCCATCTCTGGGACCTGTTCAATCAATCTGCCTGGCGCTGCGCTGACCCCGCCCCCCAGTTCGATGATACTTTCAACGCCTGGCATACCTGCCCCGCGGGCGAAGATGGCGACGTGACCGCCAAGCACAACCGGATTAATTCCACCAATCCCTGTGGTGAATACGCCTTCCTGGACGACACCAGCTGCAACCTGGCCTCCATCAACATCATGCGTTTCTACGACCCGGCGGAAGGGGTCTTCGACATCGAGGGTTACCTGCATCTGATTTCAATGGCGCAGCTGGCGCTTGAAGCGTCCATCCACTGGGGTCAGTTCCCGACTCCTGCCATTGCGCGCAAGACCTGGGCGTTCAGGGCGACAGGCTTGGGGCTCGCCAACCTGGCCTCTCTCTTCATGAGCGCGGGACTTCCCTACGATTCAGTCCAGGCCCGGGTCATCGGCGGAGCACTGGCGGGCATTCTGACCGGTCAAAGTTACGCGGTATCCGCGCTCATGGCCCGACAGCTCTCTCCCTTTGTCCACTACGACAATAACCGCCAATACATGTTGCGGGTCATCCGCAACCACAGCCGGGCGGCGGGGGTCAGAGCCGATGAACCTGAGGGGATTGCTTACGCGCTGCCCGTGGTGGATCACCAGGTGCTGGAAGAGACGGGCTTTGGCGTCTTGGCGGCAGCTCTGAAAGAGAGTTGGACCCGGGCGGAGGATCTGGGGGAGGCTCACGGCTTCCGCAATGCCCAGGTGTCTGTCATGGCGCCCACCGGCACCATCTCCTTTGCCATGGACTGCGCGGCGACCAGCATTGAGCCTTTCTTCTCCCACGTGGTTTACAAGAAACTTGCGGGCGGGGGCTTCATGAAGCTGGTCAATCCGATGGTCGAGTCGGGACTAGCTATCCTGGGTTATTCCGGGGAAGAACGCAAGGCGATCGTGGATTACATCATGCGCCAGGGCGACGACGGCATGATCCTTGACGGCAAGATTGAAGATGCCCCCTTCCTTAAAGAGGAAGATCTGGCTGTTTTTGATACGGCCAACCAGTGCGGCTCCGGACAGCGCTACATCTCCTGGCAGGGGCATGTGGGCATGGTCGCGGCCATCACGCCGCTGATCTCAGGCGCGGTATCCAAAACGGTCAATCTGCCTCATGAGGCGACGGTGCGGGATTTCGCCGATGTCGTTTACAGCTCCTGGATCCAGGGTATCAAGGGAATCACGCTCTACCGTGACGGTTCCAAGTATGCCCAGCCCCTCAACATCCGGCTGGCAGGTGTTGAAGATCAGGATCTTCCCCTGGAGGACTTGACCTACCAGGACTTGCTCCATGTCGCCCGCAAGGCAAAAGAGGACCTGGAGACATGCAATGAGAAACTTGACCGGGGTGAGTGGGTGCACGGCAGGGTCAAACCCTTCGGGATCCGCAGCGGCACCACGCATCCGGCACAGATCGAGGATGTCAAGGTCTACATTACAGTCAATCGGGACGAAGACGGTGAAATAACGGAAATCTTCATGACGACCGACCGGGAAGGCACCCTGATCACGGGCCTTCTCAACTCGCTGTCAAAAACCATCTCCGTCATGCTCCAGTACGGCATCAAGCCGGAGGCCATCTCCAAGATGTTGCGTGGCCAGAAGTACGAACCTTATGGTTTCGTCCAGCGCCACCCTTACATCAAATACTGCACCTCGGTTTCCGACCTGATCAGCAAGGTGCTCGACATTGAGGCCGGGGACTTCACCCGGGTTCAGGTCAAGCCTGACGGCACACAACAAGGGGTGGGCGCCGACGCGGAGCTGGCAAGTTCCCAGATCAGCATGGATGAGTTCATCCATGAAAAAGCCAGGGAAGCGAGCCGGACGGGGGAACGCCTCTATGACGGCTCTGTCTGTCCCAACTGTTCCGGCACCCGCATGGTCAAAAACGGTACCTGCAAGGTCTGTCTTGACTGTGGCGAGACCACCGGCTGCTCCTAGAACCTTCTTTTGTTGCTATAATCAAGCCAGCGCTTACCCGGCGCTCATTGATTCAT
>JAAZFK010000241.1 GCA_012511735.1 Clostridiaceae bacterium
ACGATGGGATAGTCAATGACAGTCCCCTCTGAATAAAGCCAGCCGACGGTATCTCCATTGACCGCCAGCAGGGCATCAAAATCGATGGGAGAGACAAAGGCAGGAGGATCAGAACCTTCGGGGAGGGCAGGCGGCTTCATCTCTGCCGGTCGAGCCACCTGTTTTAAGTCAGCGTAGGCGCTATTGCCCTTTTCGTATTCACGAGTCTGCTGAACAAGGAAGTAGCCGGAAACAACAAGTCCAATGACGCAACAGATCATCAGGAAGCGGATGAAGACGTGCCACCTGGCGGCTCTTTTGCCCGAAGGTTTACGCTTGGTCGCTACCATGCTTCCTCCTATTGAAAAGGCCGATCCGAAACAGTCCGGACCGGCCTCCACAGACTTGATGTCATTTTACCTTATCGGGTGCTTCTTCTGCGCTTCATGTAAGTATCCGCGCCTTTCAAAAGGATGAGCAAGATTAAGGACGCGACGAAGACCGCCAGCCAGACGTAATTGGTGGTGTCACCTGTCTTGGGGATCTCATCCTTATCTTTATCCTTATCCTTGTCTTTTCCATCTTCGTCGCCTTCCAGCGCCGAATTTCTGGTGTTGGTGAACTGAACGGATTGCTCAAATTCCTCAAGTGTAAACTTGCCTGTATCACCGATCGCTGTCGTGATGTAATCATCCTGATCAGCTTCCAGCTCCACCACCCGGTAATTTGAACCAAGTGGCAGTCCCTTGATCACCACGCTCTGGTCATGGCCAAGTGTCAGGGTATCTCCGCTGGAGATCACTCCGTCATCCACACCCAGACCTTCATAAAGGAACTTGCCTTCCAGCGCCTTGCCATCGGAATCGGTCAAGGTCACCTCGAAGGTGAAGGTATCGGTCTTGTCACCTGTCAGACCGTTGACGATCTTGGAGATGGTCAGCTCACCCAGGTTGCGGGTGTTGGTGAAGCTTGCGTAGTGGCGGAAGGTCTCGAGCGTGAACTCACCCTCGTCGCCCGTAACTTGCATCAGGTAGCCGTCTGTATCTGCATCAAGCTCAATAATCTGGTAGCTGGCCTCAAGCGGCAACCTCAAGATGGCGATGCTTTGGCCGTGAGCCAGTTCGATGACATCGCCACTGGTCAGGCTTCCATCAGGAAGGCCAAAACCCAAGTAGTCGAATTCTTCTTCGAGCTCTTCTTCATCCAGCCCAAAGAGCCTAACTTCGAAACTAAACTTCCTCTTCAGATCTCCGGCATTGCCTTCAACCGTTTTAGACAGGATTAGCTCGCCCAGTGTCTTCGAGTTGGTAAAGACGACCGTTTCGGGACCTTCGGCTCCGATTGTCCCTGCTTCGCGTTCAGGGGTGGTGATGTAACCATCCTGATCGGCCTCAAGCTCTACAATCTCGTAAGTTGCGCCCTCAGGTACACCTTGGATGGTAATGGACTGGCCATGAGCCAACTGGATAACACTACCGCTCGAAATGGTCCCGTCGTCGACGCCATTCCCTTTGTAGTCATAACTTGACGGATCATCATCATCCAACCATTTAAACCAGACTTGGAAGGAGAAGGCTTGCGTCTTGTCACCGGCGTTGCCCTCGACCGTTTTCAGCAGGTTCAGGCTACCCTCGTTGCGTGTATTGGTGAAGACAAGATCGGTCGTTTCTTCTGCCGGGATCATGCCCTCCCGCTCACCTTCCACCGTGGTGATGTAGCCGTCCTGGTTGGCCTCAAGCTCGATGATTTCGTAGCTGATGCCAGCAGGGAGCTGACGGATGGTGATGGATTGGTTATGTTTCAATGTGATAATTGAGCCGTGTGAGAGGACCCCGTTGGGGACTCCGTCACCCTCGTAGACAAAGCTACCGGTCACGGGCTGGCCCTGCCAGATGAGCTTGATCTCAAAGTGGAACTCCCGGTCAGAATCACCCGCATCTCCCGCGACAGTCTTTTCCAGCGTCAGGTCACCGAACAAGACACTATCTTCAAAGTTTTGAATCGTAAAGGGTTCATCCGTGCTGGTGGGCTGTCCGTGCACGGTCACGATTCTTTCCGCGGTGACTCTGACAACGTATTCTGTCGTGCCTGCCTGAAAACCAGTCGGTGGATTTGATTCGATTAAGATGTAGGTGCCTTCGGGAAGTGCAAGAAACTTGACATTCCCGTTGACATCGGATGATTGCTTCATGCGAAGCGTGGTCTTTTCACCCTGGCTGTTGGTGTTGTAGAGTTCGAAATCGGCTCCTTCAAGAGCTGTGCCGCTGCTGTCTGTTTTCTTCAGCGACAAAGAGGCGTAGCGTTTCATTGTCGCCCAGCCGTCTTCGTCATTTAACTCGAAGCCATCTCCTCCGGTAATCTCATCTTCAGTGTAGCCAAACAACTGAACCTTGTTGCTGATATTGCCGGAAACACCCGTAATATCTGTCAGGTATATGAGCCGGTAGGCTTGTTCTTTGACTGGAAAGGTAAAGGTGAGTTCCCGGGTGTCAGGGTCGTATTGGATGTAGTCTTCAGGATTGTCGATCAGGCCGTCCTCGACATACTCGCCTGAGCCATCTTCTTTTAGCTTAAGCTTGAAGATTTCGATATTGGCTTTGCCATCCGTTTCCCAAACTAAAGCTCCGCTGGAATCGGTTCGCAGTTCCATTCCCTGATCAAGCGTGTCGACAATATGAGTCCCCATGTCACGGCCTAGAGGGGTGTAATCAATCGTCCATTTGGCAATACCCTCATCGGGAACATTTTTGGCTGCAATTTTGGTTAAAATCGAGCCATCAACTGTAAATCTTCGTGATGTTTCTGTACTCTTCCCCTTGTCAGGCTTAAGGGTTAAAAAGTTGATTTCCGCAGGATCTGTCTCTTGATTCGATTCGAGATAGCCTTTGAGTTTCTCCTCAAGCGGTTTTGCCTTGACCAAGATTACATAGGGTTGCTTCAGCGCTGTGAAGGTGAATGTCGCGGTCGAGGGGGTGGTCATGTCTCCGTTTACGAACCCAGCCGTCAATTCCGCTGCACTGAGCGTAAGCGGCTCCCCCATAGCGTTCAGTGAACTGGAGGTGGAGATGGAGGCGCTGTAGATTTTGAAGTCACTTCCATCTTTAAACTTTGTGAATACCCAGCCTTCAGGCAGTGTGTCCTGGACAACAACCTTGCCAAAGTTGTTCTCAAGCGTTATGTCAGGATCGGTAAAATCAATTCCGGACCCGTTGATATTCAACCTGAAGATGATTTCCTCGTAACCATAATGGAATCCCGAGTCAGCTTCTGTTGTTTTGTTGTTTGCATTAAAGGACTCAGGATCGTCGTAATCATTGCCGACCTCATCCCGGACCAGCATGTCCTTATAGAGGACCCTGTTGTAAATGCGGGCACTGTCATTATCTGCCGCGACGGGGCTCTTCCCCCCCTCGGTTGTCTTATATAACTTCACCCAGTTGTTAACAGACTTATAATTATTGTCCGCGTAAAGAATGGCCGGATCAACAATCTTTGTCTTAAAAGTAAAGCTGTTGGCAAGATTATAGGAAAAACCCGTGACCTCAATCAGTGTCCCGATATGTGTTTCGCCAGTAAAAAGATTAATCGCATTAAGCGTAAGGCCGTTGTTGGAGGTTTCTTCAAGGCTAGTAGGAACATACTTGTGGCCGTTATTCCGCGTTACATCATCGATATTCAACCCGACGGGCCAAGCTCCCACAGACCCACCTGCTTCTGTCTTCGAAGCAATAATATCTTCGTTGCTGGTAGCGGCGTCGTGGATCAACAGGTCGTAGACGGCCAAATTCCAGTCGATCCCTTCGGGATCAATCTGATTTTTCAGATCGACATTGATGGTCCAGGGGACGACGTTTTTGTCTACCGTGCCTGCTTTTTTGGTAATCGTTTTGTAGCCAACACCCAGACTTGGGGCCGAGGCATCAGGATGGCTCCCACTACCACCGCTAGGCCATGTCCAAGTTACTTTGGCAGTGTTATCGTAGGAAGTATTTTCCCATGAAACCCCATCGTCAGGATTGGGTATGTTGACGGTAAGGATGAGCTTCCCTTCACCGTTGAACGGTGTGCCTGGATCCGTAACCAGGAACTTCCAACCATCGGCAACTGCCTGGCTATGTGTCCATTCTTTACTTGTTGGAGTGAAGGTATCGCCACTCTTGGTATGCCAGACAGCCTTTTCCAAAATTAAGTCTGCTGGGATAACATCTTCAATCGTCAGTTCATAGAGGTTGAGTCCATTCGTATTAATCAAAATTTCCCAGGTAATGGTTCGTCCGATCGGATTGTAACCGGTGCCGCTTCCTTCATTGACTGAACCAGTTTTTTTAACTTCAGGTTTTGGCAGCTCGACCGTATCCGAGTCGCTGAATTCATCATCGCCTTTAACCAGGTAAGCTGTATTTTTGACTTCGCCTTCTTCAATCGACTCGCCAATCAAGGCGGTTTCAAATTGAATTTTCCTGGGGGAGAGTGAATCGGCGGGGAACGTATAGGTAATGTCAGTATCCGTCTCACTCAAAATAAAGCTATCGACCGGCTGGTCAGCCCCGTCGAACATCCTAACCGTCTTATCGCCTCCTGGTGGGCCGACATCTGAGATATCATCTGAGAACTCGTAACCTGCAAGATCAACCGGGCGCCCCTTCCCATCCTTGGCTTCGATTACAACAGTCCAAACAATGCCGTCTCCGGCCTCGTTCAGTTCACCTGTTTTGCTGATGTTTACGGTGATATCTTTTTCAGGACCATAGAACTCAACATCCTTTTCCAAGTAAAAGATGAGCTCATCATCACCTTCATCATCGTAATCATTGTCGCCGTAAAGAAGCCAGGCGTCAAAACCCGCTTCGACCCCCGAGACTCCCTCTTCGAAGATGACGTCATCACGATCAAATTTGATTTTGGCTATTGCATGATCATCTTCATTATTCGTCAATATGACTGTGCCAACGACAATGCCTCCAACTTTCAGGTCGATCGTACTGCCAGGGTTCTTAAAGACAAAATATTTACTTAACAAGATCTCAGTCTCATCATTATGTTCAAAATAAGAACCTAGCGGATTTTGCTCAGCCTCAACAGGTACCTTGAAACTGACTTTCAGCTGAAGATCTTCGTCATACCTGATTTCGGGGTCGTCTTCGTCCAGATTAAGGATGGTAACCTCGATGTCGAATAGTTCCGGATTCCCCACTTCACCATGGACGTCCTTGTTTCCAAATATAAACATGGGCGTCACCGTCATGATCAGAGCCAGAATCAAGCTAATAACGATTGCTCCGCGATTTATCTTCCTTAAAAAGGTATTCATACTTTCAGCCTCCAATTGACATGGTCATACACACACAAAGGCAGGCAAACGATAGCTTG
>JAAZFK010000242.1 GCA_012511735.1 Clostridiaceae bacterium
GCCGGTTCATTAATTTTTCAACATGATTTAAAAGTTCCCGGTTCGAAGCGACCAGGTAAAAGCCTAATTCTTGCGCCGGCCTGTTTTTGATTGCTTTGTGCTCCGACTTCATATCGGAATCGATCGTTCCGTGACGATTCATCAGGCATCACCTCCTCCCCCATTATGGAAGGAAGCAGGCGCTCATTTTTCGCTTGGGTCGAAAATGGAGTCGGGGAACTCAGGGATCGGGCGAATCTTCCAGATAGGTGGCCCGGATCACGAATCGGGTCCCGGGCGTGAAAATGATCTGGAAGCGGCCCCTGGAATTCTTCTCGAAGGTTCCCGGCATGAAATAGTAGGACTGACCCTCTGAAATCAGGGAGCTCCTGCCGAGCTGGGTCTCTTTCAGGTCCAGGTCGGCCACATCATAATGCTTGCCCGCCAGGGCCACCAGATCGAAAGCGCGGGGTACAAATTCCGTGACACAAAAGTAGACAATCGCAACCGCCAGCAAAATGGGGGCGATGAAAGACAGCCTCATCCGATTGGCGTGATTCCAATTGTTGCGAAGCGCCAGTACCAGGAGTACCAGGAGGGCGAAAACCAGAGCGGCACTGGCCAGAAGTCCCGACAGAAAATAGAGGTAAGTCATCCGGTCTGATCCCCCTTACGAATTGTATCCAGCCAGGCCGTGAAGGCTGCCTCATCCATGATGGGTAAATCAAGCTCCCTGGCGCGTGTCGCCTTCCCACCCGGCCTGTCGCCGATAATGACGGAACTGGTGGAGCGCGACACCGAACCCGTCACACGGGCGCCCAGCTCTTCCAGGATCCGGCTCGCCTGATCGCGGGTCATGGATTCCAGGCTTCCCGTAATCACATAGCTCTTGCCCGCCAGAGGCAGGTCCACCTTCGATGGCGTCCGGGCCAGCCTTAATCCGTAAGACTGAAGTCGTTGAAGCAGGCTTTGCGATTGCGGCAATCTGAACCAATGATGAACTTCTTTGGCTGTGACCGGCCCGATGTCCTGAATGGACGCCAGTCTTTCTTCAGTCGCGTCGGCGATCGCAAGGATATCCGGGATCTCGGCCAGCAAGGCCCGGGCTGTCTGTCTTCCGACAAGCGGAATCCCGAAACCCGTCAACAGGCGATCCGGATCGGCCTTCTTCGAGGCCTCAATCTGTTCCAGCAGTTTATCCACGCTCTTCTGGCGGCCGGCTGATCCGTTCTCGATCAGTTGATCACGCTGCTCATGAAGGATATAAAGATCCGCGATGGACTTGACGAAGCCGTGCTCAATCAGGGCAGAGGCCGTCTTTTCTCCGATTCCCGCGATGTCCATGGCCTCCTTGGAGGCAAAATAGGACAGATGACGGACCAGCTGGGCGGGGCAATCGATTCCCGTGCAGTAAAGATCCACGCTCTCCCCGACATAATCAGTCCTTGATCCGCAGGCAGGACAGTTCTCCGGCAACCGGTAGGGCTTTGTCCCCGGCGGCCTTTTCTCCTTGATGACTCTGACCACCGCCGGGATGATGTCCCCGCCCTTTTGAACGATCACAGTATCACCAACCCTGACATCCAGCTGATCAATATAATTCTGGTTGTGGAGGGTGGCTCTCTGGACCCGGGTGCCGGCCAGATTGACCGGCTCAAGCAGCGCCAGCGGTGTAATCCTGCCGGTCCTGCCTACCTGTGCCGTGATGTCGATGATCCTGGTCGGCTTTTGTTCCGGCGGGTATTTGTAGGCGACTGCCCAACGGGGATACTTGTTGGTGGCCCCCAGCAGTTCCCGTTCAGCCAGCCGGTCCAGTTTAATGACAGCCCCGTCGATCCCGAAAGGAAGTGACAGACGTTCTTCTTCAATCCGGTCAACGGCCTTCATGATCTGGTCACCCGTGCTTGCGATTGAGATCTCGGGGATGACCAGGAAACCCAGCTCGGACAACCACTCCAGTGCCTCTGAATCATATTCAAAACTTCTGGAAGCGTGCTGAAGCTCAAAGGCGAAAAAGGACAGACCCCGCTCAGCCACGATGGAGGCGTCCAGTTGTCGCAAGGTGCCCGCCGCCGCGTTTCGCGGGTTGGCGAAGAGTTTCTCCCCCTTGTGTTCGAGTTCCGCGTTCAATCTTTCAAAGGATGGATGGGGCATGAAGACTTCACCGCGGACAGCCAGTTCTTCCACCGGCTGGTTGAGGCTGGTTGGAATGGCTCTGACCTGGAAGATGTTTTCCGTGACATCTTCACCGGAAGTCAGGCCGTCGCCGCGTGTCACCCCCCTGATCAGGCGGCCATTCGCGTAGGTCAGGCTGACTGAGAGCCCGTCAATTTTCATCTGAACAAGAAAACGTGGATCCGGGCTTTGCCCGCCGACCTTGGCCGCGAAGGCCTTGACCTCTTCACGTGAGAAGACATCCAACAAAGACAACATGGGATAGGGATGGGGCACGGAGGCGAATTTTTCCGACAAGCCGCCGCCCACAAGCACTGCCGGCGAATCCGGCTCGGCCAGTTCAGGCCAGCTGGACTCCAGCGCCTGGAGCCGCCGGATCAATTGATCATAGTCAGCGTCCGGCGCCAGTGGTGAGTCCAGGTCATAATAGGCATGATCCAGGATTCTGATCAGGCGGGTCAGGGCCGGCAGGCGCCGGGCAGC
>JAAZFK010000243.1 GCA_012511735.1 Clostridiaceae bacterium
TTCCTGGAATCCGGCGAAAGCAAAACAGGTCAGGGCTCCCGCATCGCTTTCTTCTCCAGTCTGGCTTACATCCTGCTGCTCATATCGACCACCCTGGTTCCCTTGATCAATCAGTCTTTTTCCGAGATGGCCATCCGTGCAAGGAGCTCGCTGGCTCCCTACCCGGTGCGCTCCCGGGCCGAGGAAATGATGCTGGGCTCAGGCCTGGTTGTCTTTGGTACCGCCACCGTTCTCCTGCTTGTGTCTCTGCCTGTCACGGGTCAGACCTTGCGCCCGGCCGGGCTTTTGCTCAATCTTCTGGTTTTCACCCTGGCGGTCCTGACCTTGAGCCACCTGCTCTCCAGCCTGATACGTAAAAAGACCGCCATCACGGCGGTCAGCACAGTTCTGTCTCTCGGTATGGCTTTTCTTTCCGGCGCTTTTATCCCCCAGCCTGTAATGGGGCAAGTGCCCCTGATCCTGGCCCGGGGGTTCCCTCTTTATTATTTCATTCACGCCAACCATCAACTGGGCAGTCTCTCGGGGATGACCGCTGACTTGCTGATCCAGCTGGCCTTCGCTCTTTCGTTTTTTCTGGTTTCTTTGTTGATCCAGCGCTATGCCGGGCGGGCCAGGGGACAGCTGAACCCCTAGTGGCCCTTACAGTTCTTTTTCCAGTCTGCGCTTGATCAGGAAAGCGACAAGGGCAAACAAAGCCAGCAAAACAACCAGGCCGAAGAAGACCGCGGTAATGACCGGCGTGATTCCTCCTCCCGTTTGATCGGTTTCGGTCGTGGTCTCCTGCTCCTGTGGCCGGCTGGTTGGCGGAGAGGTCGGAAGAGGGCTGCTCTGGCCAATCCCCCGTAAAGCAACAGATCCCTGGGGCAACTGTTCTTCCAGCGCCTGGTAGATTGCCAGATGGTCCGACAAGTGGCCGGAGGCCTGATCCGCCCCCGTGGTGCACAAGACGGCCGTCAAGGATCCTATTGTTTTGAACGAAGCCAGACAGTAGCCTGATTCCTTGAGCTGCCCTGTCTTGCCGCCCTCGATGGAAGAGCTGTCGATGCCGGCGATTTCACCGTAATAGGACAGGTAATGGCGCATGGGGACGCCACCTGGATGCTGGCTGGTGGATTGAGATCGATAGGTGCGTTCCGAGAGCGCCTGCTTTAGAAAGGGCTGATCCAGGAGCAGGCCGAGCAGGACTGCCATGTCCTCAGCAGTACTGTAATTGTCCGGATCAAAAAGGCCGGTGGGATTGGCAAAACGGGTGCGGGAAAGCCCCAGCCTGTCAGCCTCCTGATTCATCAGCATCACGAAGCTTGCCACACTGCCGGTAGTTGCCCGGGCCAGTGTATTGGCCGCGTCACAGCCGGAACTGATCAGGAGCCCATAGAAAAGATCCCGGTAGCTGACGGATTCGCCATCCTGGAAGCCGGCAAGCGAGGCGTTAAGCTCGGCAAGACCTTCCAGGTCGGCCGCGCGGACGGTCACCTGACTGTCAAGCGTAGCGCCTTTTTCCTCCATCAGCTGCCAGGCCAGGTAACCCGTCATCAGCTTGGTCAGGGAGGCGACATAGACCTTCTCCGTCTGCCTGTAATGGAGAAGGTCCACCCGCTCACCCTGGTCGAAGAGGAGCAGGCAGGCGGTACGGGATTGAAGCGAATCCAGGTCAAAGACGAAGGGCTGGCCTTCAATGGTGCCTGTCAAAAGCCGGTCGCCGCCCGGCGTTTCAGCAGCCGCCCGACCGGAAAAGCAAATCCCCGCCAGGAGCAGAGCCAGAACCAGGCTTGCCAGGAATCGAAGAGAACTTACTGTTTTGTGGTTCACTGCCTTTTGTCCCAGAAGACGCAAAGCCACAGGCAGCGATCCGAAGTAAAGGTGACACGGTGTCGTCGGCCGGCCTCCAGCAGGAGATGATCCCCTTTTGTCAACCGGATCTGCTCACCGTCGTCGACGAA
>JAAZFK010000036.1 GCA_012511735.1 Clostridiaceae bacterium
GAACAGCTCAGCAGAGCCGTCACGCCCGGCCCGTGTCCCGACAGGACACAGTTGGAATGGACAATGACGCCCAGGGTACGGGCACCTTTTTTATACTGGCGGCCGTAGCGGTTATCGCAATCAAGCAGCAGAACCAGATCGCCAAAGCGTAGATTCTCCAGGCCATATTCCTTCAAGGCATCCAGGTCACCGGTCATGATATCGTAGTCGCCCGTGTAAGCCGAGGCAGCCCCGATCCCCGATCCCATCAGATAGGGGGGAACTTCCGCGACACAGGGTACGATCAGTTTGCCGTCTTTTTCTTCAGGAGCGATCTTTTCCAGCAGCTCAGGCGACAGATTGAGACAGGCAATATCGGGATAGTCACACAGTTCCAGTCCCAGTCCCTTGGAACGGATCAGGATCTGGTCCCCGATCTTCAGCTTGTCCAGAGTTTCGGAATCAAAGTAGCACATGGTGTGCTCAATGCCCCCGTGCTTGCCTGTGACAAAGCCTTCAGCTCCCTTGGCATCACCATCGACCACGATGGCCCGGTTGCCTACACAAGCGTTGTGCATGATGCCTTCATTCTCAGCCCGGTCTTCATTTCGCAGACTGACACCAGGTTCAACGTGGTCGCCGGCCAGTTTCATGCAACAATCACCGATCTTGTAGTTGTAGACGATTCCTCCGACTCCCGGCAAAACGCGGGGTTTTCCCTTATTATCCACCCGGTAGCCACCCCGTGATGTAGGCGCGTGAATTTTCGCCTGTACGGACAGCTCAACCAGATCTTTTTTATTTGTTTTCATCTGTTCCTCCCAAATTGTACTTTTCAATTAGCCTAACACAGCGAAATGGGTGAGGGATCCATCCACAAGGCAAGGCGGTCACTGTAGCTGAAATACGCTTATATCAGTAATTATGCATCTTTTCGCAATAAATCAAATATCCAATCAAAAAATCAGGGCAGTTTTTACGGGGCTTTATACTGAACAATCCCTGAAACTCAGGGCTTTGGGGGGTCACACCAATCAAGAAAAAAACAGAAAGGAAATAATTCCCAAGGAGAAGAAAGATGAGAAAAGACAAGCCAAAACAGCTCTAAAAACGACATTATACGGCTATTCAGTAACTCCGGTTACCATATAATTGACACGCCGCCTCTCCCCATGCTATAGTTCGTCGCGGATCGAACGTGTTGATGCAAGTCAACCAAGCAGATCCACTGTGAGTTGACCTCGTGTCAAACCTACCTCACTTCTCAAGTACAGGTAGGCTTACCCAGACCCACATACCTATCATTTAACTTGATTGATATTTTTACAAGTGGAGACGAATGCCGTGAAAAGAATCATAACCATCTCACTCCTGGTCCTGGCCATCCTGAGCTCGCTGCTGGCCGGCACCATGGCCTACTACACAACCAGCATTGAAATCGCGGCTGGTAGCGTCACCGCCAAAGAGTTTATTTTCCTCAGCGAACAAATAAAGACCTTCACACTCAATGAGAAGATCGCGCCCTCTGAAACCGTCAACTGGTCGTTCAAGGTCATGAACTACGACGAGAGGGCAGTCACAGAAACGGCCCAATATTATAAACTCACCTTCGACGTCAAAGCCGCGGAAGGCAAAAAAGCAATCGAACCGCTTCTCGTCATCGTCAAAGACGAAAACAACAATACCCTCAAAAAAGTCAAGGGTACACAAACATTCGATATCCTTGACGAATTCAAATCCCCCGGTCTAAAAGAATCACGTGAATACTCCATCGAGATGATCTGGCCAGCCGACGGTTCCAATGACAGCGCCTATGCCGGCAACGGCTTCGGCACGGTCATCCAGGTCAGCGCGGTTGCTTCGCAGGCACCTTTCACAAGTGAGGGAGATGCCGGAGAAGGATCGGAAGAGACAGAAAAACCGGATGAAGGAACGGAAGAACCGGGTGGGGAAGA
>JAAZFK010000037.1 GCA_012511735.1 Clostridiaceae bacterium
CTCTGACCAAGAAGTCGAGACCGGTGTCCAGATTTAATAATAAATTGCGTGTGTTGGCGGAAGATATGCTGGAAACCATGTATGAAGGCGACGGCATTGGCCTTGCCGCGCCTCAGGTAGGCGTTTTACGCCGTCTCTTTGTCACGGACCTGGATGACGATGAGGGACCGGTGGTCTTCGTCAACCCCCGGATCGTGGCAAGCGACGGCGATCAGGAAGGGCCGGAAGGCTGCTTGTCGCTGCCGGGCCTGTTCGGGATTGTCAACCGGCCCTTGAAGGTGACGGTTCAGGCCCAGGATCTGGACGGCCAGCCCTTTGAGATGACCGTAGAGGGTCTGGCGGCCCGCTGCGTCTGTCATGAGCACGATCACCTGGACGGGATTTTGTTCCGCCGTCATTCTCAGATTCCGCTCTGTCCCCTGGAAGATCTGCCGGAGACGGAGGAGATCGAGCTGGAAGAAGAAATCGAGGAAGAGGCCGATCCGCAAGGAGACAGCCTGTGATTCCTTTTGTTTTCATGGGTACCCCTGAGTTTTCCACGGTCATCCTGGATGAGCTGGAAGCTGCCAATTTCGTGCCCAGCCTGGTCATCACCCAGCCCGACCGTCCCTGCGGCAGAGGCAGGAAGCTTGCTCCCTCGCCTGTTTCGCTTTGGGCGGAAGCGCGCGGGATCCGGACTCTGAAACCGCGAACCTGCCGGGACCAGGTCTTTGTTGACCAGCTGAAGGCCCTGGAACCGGTCTTTATCCTGACAGCGGCCTTCGGGCAGATCCTGCCCGCCTCTATTCTGGAAATCCCCGACAAGGGCTGTCTCAACCTCCACGCCTCCTTATTGCCGCGCTATCGTGGCGCCTCGCCTGTTCAGGCAGCGCTTTTGAACGGCGACAAGGAGACGGGGGTCACCCTGATGCTGATGGACGAGGGGCTGGATACGGGCCCCGTCATCTCCCGTTCCCGTGTGGCCCTGACCGACCAGATCGGCGCGGGCGAGCTCAACCTGGCCCTGGCCCGTCTGGGCGGTGAACTGGTCGCGGAGAGCCTTTGTCCCTATCTGGAGGGTAAGCTGATCCCTCAGCCTCAGGACGAATCGCGGGCGACCATCACGCGTCTTTTGAAGAAGGCCGACGGTGAAGTCGATTTCGACCAGCCCGCCTTTCAGGTTCACAACCATATCCGGGCCATGAATCCCTGGCCGGGTGCCTTTGCTTTCCTGGACGGCAAGCGTTACAAGCTGCTGAGAGCCCGGGTGTTTGAGGAATCATTCGTATCCGGCGTCCCGGGCGAGCTCCATCTGTTTGACAGGCGGATGATCCTGGTCTGCGGTGAGGGCGCGGTGGAGATTCTTGAAATTCAACCCGAATCGGGGACGGCCATGACCTGCGTCACCTGTTCTCATAATTTCGAGGAGGGCTCCATCTTCGGCGCCTGTTCCCCCTGTGAAGATCCCGGAGAGGATCGCTGATGCCCATGCTCGGCTACACCCCTTTCTTTATCGGCCTGGGGCTCAGCCTGATCGCCCAGCTGATCGTGTCGCTCAGCTTTCGCCGCTATAACAAGGTCGCCTCAAGCGCAGGTTATTCGGGCTTTTCCACCGCCCGGCGCCTCCTGGATCAAAACGGACTGAGCAGTATCACCATCCAGCAGGTAGCAGGGAACCTGACGGATCATTTCAGTCCACGTGAGGGAATCATGCGGCTGTCGGAATCGACTTACAGCTCGCACTCCATTGCAGCGGTCAGTGTCGCGGCCCATGAGACGGGACACGCGATCCAGCACCGGGACGGCTACAAAGCCAACAAGATCCGCTCGGCGCTCCTATTGCCCGCCAACATCGGCTCCATGGCCGGGCCTTATCTGGCCGGCACCGGCCTTCTGCTGGAGGGCTCCCTGGGCGTCACTCTGGTCCAGGTGGGCATCGCCTTTTTCGCCTCCGCCGTCCTTTTTTATCTGATTACCCTGCCGGTAGAGTTCGACGCCAGCCGCCGGGCCATTATTCTCCTGGAAGAGACAGGTATCCTGGCGGGAGATGAACTCAAGGGTGCGCGCAGGGTCTTGCGCGCGGCCGCCCTGACTTATGTGGCATCAGCCCTGGCCTCCGTCCTCTACTTTTTCCGCCTGACCGCTGTTGCGGGATCCAGAAGGCGTCGCTGAAAGCCGGCATGGCACAGCCCAAGGCAAAAAGAGGGCCTGACCAGGCCCGCCTGGCCGCGGTCAAGGTCATCCGCCAGGTCACCGGGGAGAAGGCCTTCTCCAATGAGAGCGCCGCCTGGCACCTGTCCGCGCCCGAACTGGACGAGCGTGACCGGGCCTTTGCCTCCGCCCTGATTTTCGGAACCCTCTCCCAGCTCCCTTTGATTGACACCGATCTTGCGCGTATCTCCTCCCGGCCTCTCGACCGGCTGGATCCCTGGGTGCTTGCCATTTTACGGATGGGTGTCTGGCAGCTCTATTTTTCCTACCAGGCCACTGCCGCGGCCGCCTGCGATGAGAGTGTGCGACTGGCCCGTTTCCTGGCGGGTGAGAAGGTGACGGGTTTTGTGAACGGCATTCTTCGAAATCTGGCCAGGAAGCGTCCCCTCCACGAAGGGGAAGAAAAGGACTATCTGGAAGCGGGTCTGACCGCTGAGCTTTACGGCTTGTTCAAGTCCTGGTATGGCAGAGAGACGGCGCTGGCGTTGGGCCACGCCTCGCTGGAGGCGCCGGATTATCTGGCTATCCGGCCCAACGCCTGCCGCCTGGACGCGTTCAAAGCCTGGCTTCAAAGCGAGGAAGCCGCCCGGTTCCAGGCCCAACGCCTGAGCTGGCCGCCGGGCGCCTATTCGTTGAAACCGGCTGGCCACAGCGTCACCGGCACGCAGGGTTACCTGGAGGGCCTTTACACGGTTCAATCCCAGGCGGCCATGGCGGCGGGCCTGCTGGCGGGTGTGAACCCGAAAGACAGGATCCTGGACCTCTGCGCCGCCCCCGGCGGCAAGACCGGTCATCTGGCTGAATTGCTGGGCTGTCAAGGTCAGCTCACCGCCTTTGATCTGTCCGCGGAACGGGTCGCTCTGCTGGAGGCGACGCTTGAAAGATTGGGCCATGATTTTGTGGACAGCCGGCCACAGGACGCTACCCGGCTGGGTCCTGAATTGTCAGGCGCCTTTGATCTGGTCGTCTGTGATGTGCCCTGCAGCGGGCTGGGACTTTTGCAAAAGCGGCCGGAAATCCGCTCACGGGTGACCCGTGCCTCCATCGACCGGCTCAAGACCCTACAGCAGTCCATCCTTACAAAGGCGGCCCGGACCCTGGCGCCGGAGGGCCGCTTGCTCTACACCAGCTGCACGGTCAATCCGGAGGAAAACGAAGAACAGGTCAAGATTTTTCTGGCCTCGGAAGAGGGGAGAGGCTTCCAGCTGGATTCACTGGAAGATGAGCTCAGACAAGTCATAGGAGAGGCGGTTGAACTGCCTTTGTCAGCGCGTTTGCCGGGGACAGTGCTCTTCTTGCCCCACCGCGACGGCACCGATGGCTTTTACATTGCCAGGATCAGGCGCAGGCCGCTTTGACCTCATTTATATTGCGTGAAACGGGGTAAAATGCTAGAATCACACGATGAGTTGAAATCTGTCTTGCCGCGCGCCCTTTTTTCGAAAAATGGCGGCCGGCAGGCCGGGTTGCGACAGACAGGGCAGCGAATGTTGATCGTTCCTGCGGGAGAGAGATGAGGGCATGACAGGTCATTCAATCATTTTTTCCGGGATGACACACCAGGGGTTTGTCCGCGACCACAACGAGGACAGCTACGCCGCGGATGTCCCGGAAGGGGAGTGGCCGCTCATCTTCGCGGTTGCCGAC
>JAAZFK010000244.1 GCA_012511735.1 Clostridiaceae bacterium
CGCGGCCAACCGTGTGGCGGCCAGACTCCTCAACCGCCAGGGTCATGCCCAGGACTACTCAGCTCAGGAGCTGGCACGTTTGGGACAGCCGGTTGAACTTCCTGATTTAAGTGGCCTTTCTCTGGGACAGGCCGCTTTGGAGTTGTCCAGACTGCAGCTTGCTCCGAGTGTGCCGGCGGACGCTTTTTATCTCGACAACCGCTTGTTCCGGATGGAACCTCAACCGGGGACCTTGGTGGGGATCGGCACCAGGGTATGGCTTTACCCCGAGGGGCATAATGAAGTAGAATGGGTAGCTGTGCCGGACTTTCGCGGGCGCAACTATCATGAATGTGTTTGGCTGGCTGCCGAGTACGGGGTATCCATTGTCCCCGCCGGTCTGCCTGTCGGGCTTGCTGTTGAGCAAAGCATTCCCGCGACTTCTTCCCGGGTGATTGTTCAGGGTGTCGACGAGACAGGTTCGCCTGTCAGCGGTGACCGGGAACAGGGACCATCGGAAGGGAAAGTAAGAAAAGGAGAAATCATCACCGTTGATTTCGCGCCTTCATTCACTTCCGGGGAAGACGGCTAATAAACTGAAAGTTGTTCGAGAATGACACGATTTTTGCCCATGCAATTAAAGCATTGGACCGGTGGCGAGCTTTTGCAGACCAAAGCGCACGCGGCCGATTCGGAGCGTTTTTATCCGGCTATTTCGACCGATACCAGAAGCATCGGGGAGGGAGAAGTATTCGTTCCGCTGAAAGGTGACCAGTTCGATGGTCATCGTTTTTTGAGCGCTGCCCTTGATAAAAAAGCGGGCATGTTGGTGATTGAGAAAGACGCGGCTGAGCTTGCGGTCTATCTGGATCTGGTCAAGAAAGATGAATCCGCCCCTGATCTCCTGCTGGTTGAAGATTCAGGCGCTGCCTATCAGGATATCGCCAGAGGTTTTCGCACAACCCTGGAGGCCAGCGTCATAGGCGTGACCGGCAGCGTTGGCAAAACGACCACCCGTCGCATGATCTATCAGATGATCGAATCCCAGGTCAAGGCAGAACAATCCGCCAAAAATTTCAACAACCAGGTGGGCCTGCCCCGGACCATTCTTTCGACAGATCTCGAGACGCAGGCGCTGGTCGCCGAACTGGGGATGGCGCGTCAGGGGGAAATTGAAATTCTATCCCAAATCTCTTTGCCCGATATTGCCGTCATCACACACGTTGGCATGTCACATGCGGAATCACTCGGCTCCATGAGTGATATTCTCGCCGAAAAAGTGTCGATTGCAGCCGGTATGAAGGAAAACGGACTCCTGATCGTCAATGGGGACGACGACATGCTGGAGGGATGGATTCTGCGTCAACGGCCACCTGTCCCTGTGTGGTACATCGCCAGTTCGCAGAATGTTGGCCGGCTGGAGCGTGATGGTATACCGGTATTTTGGGCCGAACACGTCCGGATGGATCGGGAGGGGGTTTCTTTCATTGGTCGCTCCAACCTGACTCCCGACGAACGGTGGCCTGTTTTCCTTAAGGTGCCGGGGTCACATCTGGTTCCGGCCGCTCTTTTCGGCCTCGCGGTTGCCTATGCCATGGGGTTGAACATGCAAGAGGCCGCCGCTTCAGCCAGCCGCTTTACACCGGCTGACAGCAGGCAGGAGGTCTTTCGTATCGGCTCGGTGGATGTCATGGACGATTCATATAACGCGTCACCTGAATCGCTCCTCTCCGCCCTTGAAACAGCCTCTCTCCTCTCTGCGGACAATGCCCGTTTTGTCACTGTTCTGGGCGGCTTGAGGGAGTTGGGCCGCTATTCGTTCGAAGCGCATGAGAACGCCGCTGTTGAGCTATTGAACGCCGGGGTTGATCTGGTCTTTCTGGTTGGGGAAGAGACGCGGACAACTCACGATTACCTCAAGAGAAATAAACAGGGAGCCGCCATGGTAGCCGGTTGGTTCGAGACTTGCGAAGAGGTCATCCCGGAAGTCATTGCAAGTCTTGAGCCTGGTGACTTTCTACTGCTCAAGGCTTCCCGCTTCTATGAACTGGAAAAAATCGGAGAAGCGCTCAAGAACATTGAAAGAGCCATGGGGTCCTAGTTGTGTTCCCGAAAGACGCCATTCCTCTTATCATTTCCAGCGCCTTGGTGGTTTTTGTTTTGACTGTATTGGCGGGCTTGATCGGAATTCCTCTGATCAAGAAAAGAACAGCTGCCCAGCCCATCCGGCATAACGGGCCCCAATCACACCAGGCCAAGACCGGAACGCCTACCTTCGGCGGCCTGTTTTTTCTTCTTCCTTTGGTCAGCCTGGCCCTGATTCTTCCCTGGATCAGAAAGGAATTGTCACAGTTATCCGTCATGGTCTTGTTTGTGGCGGTATTTGGTGCGATTGGTCTGGCCGATGACTTCGTCAAAGTCAATGTGAGTCGCAAGGGCTTAAGTGTCAAACAAAAGACAGTGCTGATCGGCTTCGCGTCTCTGGCGGCAGCCGTCTATTTTCTTTGGTTGGCCCCTCATCCACCTTTCATCCTCATGCCCTTCTCCGCCCGGCTGGTTGAAGTCACGGGAGCCTGGAAAATCCTCTACCTGCTTGTTCTGGTTCCTTTTCTGTTTTACATGAGTAACTCCGTCAACATCACGGACGGAGTGGATGGCTTGCTCTCCAGCCTGATGGCAATCGCCTCGTTGGGTTTGATGGCCGTCGGAATTCTTCTTTACTCAATGATACCGGGAGCTTTGGCAGTGGTTACGTTGGCGGCTTCTGTCGCCGCGGGATGTCTTGGATTTCTGGTGTTTAACCGCTATCCCGCGAAAATATTTATGGGGGACACGGGGTCGCAGGCGCTGGGCATCGCCTTCACCCTGATGACCTTGATGGCGGGCGTGCCCTATCTGGCACTGATCACAGGCTTCGTCTTCTTTTTTGAAGGTTTCTCGGTAGTTTTGCAGGTTATTTATTTCAAGTCGACGGGTGGGAAACGAATTTTTAAAATGTCGCCCATCCATCATCACTTTGAACTGACGGGCTGGTCCGAAACGAAGGTTGTATTCACTTTCAGTCTGGTGGGTCTCCTTTTCGCGGCTCTCGGTTTCTTTGCCGTGTCAGGTCCATTGTGGGGAGGCGGTTGATCAATGTCCGGGCAGCCAGGGCGCTTGGGAAGCAGGAGAGATCTCACTCTCACCCACAAGGATGTGACCGGGTCACACCGTCACATGTCCCTTGCCTTTTTCCTGGTCTGGCTGGTTCTTATCTGTTACGGCCTGCTCATGATGTTCAGTGCCAGCTACGGAGTCAGCTTCATCCAGTCAAGCAGCGCAATGAGAAATCAGCTGGGAGCTGACCCGTCGTCTCCCGTACGCGCGGTCCTGGAGGCTGACGCGACCGCATTGGCGCGCAAGCAACTCTACCTGACTTTGGCAGGAACTTTGATTGCCGTCATGTTGGGTGCCTTTACCAGCTTCCGCCAATTGACACGACCTGCCTTCCGTACACTTTTGTATGTTTTTGTGACCGCCAGCTTGTTGTATTGCATGTGGAAAGGAATGACCATCAATGGCGCCCGTCGCTGGATTGATCTCGGCTTTGTCAGCTTCCAGCCATCTGAACTGGCCAAGATCGGCGCTGTGTTTTTTCTGGCAGGGTATTTTTCGCAACGACAAAGAAAGCGCAGGGTAAATGAAGCGGTGAAGGCGGGCGGGGGACCGGGACAATCGCTTTTCCGGCAGGCTTTTTTTGATGTCACCCTGCCGGCGATCCTGATCGCGGTCTGGATCGTCCTGACCTTGATCCAACCACATCTGTCAGGCGCTTTGATTATCGGCCTGATCAGCATCCTGATCTTTATCCTGGCAGAAATTCCGATCAAATCGAGACTCACCGGTCTTTTTCAACTGGTGGTGCTGGTTCTGGTTTTCGCCTTCATCGCGGGAGCCGCATTTCAACTGATCACCAAACAATCGTCGATCGAATACGTCAACGACCGCTTCGCGCACGTCTTTAAACGGCTCGGCACCTTCCAGGACAGGGAGGCTGCCAGCCTGGATGACCGGATGCAGATCGAGCAGGCGGAGATCGCTCTGGGATCAGGCGGGCTTTCAGGCAAAGGTTTGGGCAAAAGTGTCCAGAAGTTGAACTGGCTGTCGGAGGCACATAATGACTTCATCCTTCCTGTGATCGGTGAAGAGCTGGGCTTCATTGGCGTCGCTGCCATCATTCTCCTCTTCTTGTCTTTCTTGATCTTTGGCGTCCTGATCGCCAGACGGGCGGCAAGCCAGATGGCCATGTTGGTGGCGGCGGGAAACACAATTCTCGTTGCGGTTCAGGCGTTTCTGAATATGGCGGTTTCTGTGAGTCTGGTTCCCACAACCGGGATCTCACTGCCTTTTTTCAGTTACGGGGGGACTGCCAATATCTTTTTCGCCCTGGCATCAGGACTGGTTCTTTGTGTTTCCAAGTCAGCAGTCCGGCAGGATCCCGGCCTGGCCGGAATTGTTGGCAAAAAGAAACAGCTTCGCGGGAAGAAAGCAGCTTCCAAAGATCAAGTTGATGAAGAAGAGCGCATAGGGTACGCTGTATGAGGCCTCAAGGCGACAATTTCTGACAGATTGCTGAATATAACAAGGGATGAACCAAACAGATAAAACCATAACCATTGTGATCGCCGCGGGAGGAACCAGTGGTCACATCTATCCCGCCTTCGCCATTGCGACAGGAATTAAAAAAACATTGCCCTCCGTCAAGTTTATTTTTTGCGGCGCTGCAGGCGGCCTTGAGCAAAAAATGGTCGAGAACGAAGGCTATGAGTTCTTTCCCATCCCCGCGCAAAACATGCCAAACCGACATGATCGACGTTATTTGAGCTGGATCTCGAACAATATCAAGGGCATGCGCAAGAGCAGGAGGCTCCTGCGGGAGAGCAAACCCAGCCTGGTCATCGGTACAGGCGGTTTTGTCTCCGCGCCCCTGGTTGCAGCGGCGCGCTTGATGAAAATTCCATACCTGCTGCATGAACAGAACGCGGTTCCAGGCAGGGCCAATCGCCTCTTCGCCCGTGAGGCTCAGGCAGTCTTTATCAGCTATGAGTCAAGCCGAAGCTATTTTCGTCACAAGGATAATTTGATTTTCAGCGGCAACCCGGTCAGGCCGATCTTTTTTGAACTGGACAGGCACAAAGCAAGACAGGCACTGGAGCTCTCTTCCGATCTTTTCCTGGTGCTGGTCATGGGGGGCAGTTTAGGTTCCCGGACCATCAACCAGGCGCTGGCCAGGATGGATGATCAGGGGGCCTGGTCGTCGTTGTTGGACAAGCATCCCTCGCTCAGGTTGATTGTCAGTACCGGGGTTCAGAGCAAGGCCGATTGCGCGGAGGAGATCGCGGCTTTGCCGGGAGTGATCGGCGCGCATCCTTTTCTCCACGACGCGCCCTATTGGATCGCCGCCTGTGACCTCTTTGTCGGCCGGGCAGGTGCCATGACCTGCGCCGAAATCTCCTCGCAAGGAAAGCCGTCTGTTCTCGTCCCCTTTCCTTACGCGGTTGACGACCATCAAACCGAAAACGCCTTCGCCATGCAGCAGGCAGGCGCTTCAATCGTCTTTGAGGACAGGATTTTCGACAGCAACCGCCTGCTTGAGACATTGGATGACCTGATCGCGAAACCGGATCTGCTGGCCTCGATGAGTGAAAAATCCCACCAGTGGGCGACACCGGACGCGGCGGGTAGCATCGCGCGTTTTGTCGCGACTGTGATCAATCAAGATGGCACGGCCCAAGGATAGAAATTCCCGGCCCAGTGGTAACAATCGGGTTGCGAGCCGCGAATCCGGCCGTAAGACGGGTGCGGGCGGTCAATATCCATCGATTTTTCAGCCTTCACCTTTTACAGAGGAGAGCCGCCGCAAGCGAGCCAGGGACAAGAGGCGCCGCAAGTTTGCCGGTTGGCCATCGCGCCTCATGGTCGTCCTGGCCTTCCTGGTCTCTGCCGCCGGTCTTCTGGCTTACCTCCCTCAATTTATTATCGAGTCGGTCAGCATCGACGGCGCCAGGTATTCGGATCAGGCGGTGATCATGTCCCTGGCAAAGGAAAAGGAGGGTTCCCATTTTCTCCAGGGCATGGGGGGCTCGGCGGGGAAATGGTTCTCTCTCCGCTACGGTATCTTGGAAGATCAGATCCTCCAGACCTCTCCCATGATCCGATCAGCCCGTGTCCGTTTTCGATTTCCTTCAACACTTGTGATCCGTCTGGAGGAGAAAGTCGAAATCCTGGCGGTCCGCGTTTCGGGTGGTTACGCCTTGGTCGATCGTGATCACGAAGTACTCAGGATCGCGGAAACCCGGGATTTCGCCCTGCCTGTTCTGGAGGGTCTGCCAACGACAGGCGGCATCATCCAGGGTCAGACTCTGCCGGTTGAGGATCCTGACCAGCTGGTCGCCGCCTCACATTTAATCGCGGCCTTGATTTTCCACGACCAGTCTGACCAAAAAACCAGGATCCTCATGGAGGAAATTCAGCAGATCAGGCAGGTCGCGGGCAGCCAGTTTATGCTCTTTATCCCCTTGTCGCAGGGTGGTGAGATACGTGTTAGACTTGAGGACAACAGGCTGCTGCAAGAGAAGTTATCTTTATTGAGTTATCTGCTGGATAGGGAGGACATCATTCCCCCGGTGGCCGGCGAACTTGATTTAACCGGAGAAACCACTTATTTCCGTCCCGATGAGGGCGGTGGAGATGAAATCGGATTACCTGGGACTTGAGGCAGCGACCCGGTAGCTTGGAGGCAGTTCC
>JAAZFK010000245.1 GCA_012511735.1 Clostridiaceae bacterium
ACAAGATTTATGCCAAGCTTGGAAGCGATCTGAAAAAGCCGGATGCCACGACCGTCATCACACGTGACAATTATCGCCAGCTGGTCTATTCCCGGCCTGTCGATGAACTGCTTTATGTGGGCCGGGCGACTTACCGCAAACTCCGCCGGGTAGGCATCAGGACCATCGGCCAGCTCGCCGGAGCGGGCCCCCGCTTCCTTAAATCCCTCTTCGGCGTCGTCGGCCTGAGCCTCTACGCCTTTGCCGCCGGTCTTGACCAGACACCCGTTGCCTTGTCGGGAAGGGAGATTCCCATTAAATCTGTCGGCAATTCAATCACCACCCGGCATGACCTCTATACAGAACAGGAAATCAAGGCGGTCACCTATATGCTGGCCGAATCGGTGGCCGGCAGATTGCGCGATGCCGGGATGGCTGCCCGGACCGTTCAGGTCAGCCTGCGTGACTACCAGCTCTATAACTTTGAAAGACAGGCGCCGCTCCCCGCCCCCACCCAGCTTTGCTCCGAGATCGGGCCGGCGGCCTTCCGGCTCATCATGGCCAACTTCCGGCAGGGACAGTGGATCCGGAGTCTGGGGGGCCGCGCCTGCAAGCTGATCCCGCTTTCGATGGTCAGACAGGAATCCTTCCTCCCTGAGGAAAGAAGGCGGGAAGCCGTCCTGCGCCTCGAAGACACCATCGACTCGCTTCGGGGCCGCTATGGCGGCCTGTCCGTCCGGCGCGGAATTTCACTGGTCGATCCCTCGCTCACCGGCCATGACATCAAAAACGAAAATGTCATCCATCCGATCGGGTTTTTCGGACCATGAGCCGGCCCGTCTTCGTTGCCGTGATTCTTGAGATGAGCGCCTCGGGTGCCCGGCACCCGCTTGAGATCCTCTGGGAGGACGGCACCCCTTATCCTGTCACCCGGTCCCTTTATATCGGTCGCCGGGCCGCCCGGTCGGCCGGTTCGGGCGAGTGCTGGATCTGCCGGATCCGCGGCAGGGATCTGCCCCTTTATTACTCCCCCCTGACCGGGCGCTGGTGGATGGACGGGAAGGGGGACCCTGAGCCGGCGCCGGCCGCGGAAGCCTACCGGCCCGTCAAAGATCGCGGCTACAAACCGGCCAGCCCGTGCGATAATGAGAAAAGACGGGGAGGATGACCGACATGAAGAAAAGTAAAACATTCCGCACTTACACTGAGCAGATCGACTTGATGCGAAGCCGGGGAATCGGGGTTCCGGACCGGAGGGAAGCGCTGGAGGCTCTCAGTACTTTTTCCTATTATTCGCTGGTTAACCTGAATAAGCACCTGTACGGCGGCCTGGACAAACGGGACTTTGAAGGCAACCCCACCCTGCTCGATCTCCAGCTGGCCCACATGCTGAACATGAATTTTTACCACCTGCTCCTGAAAGGAATTCTTTACATTGAAGCATCCTTCAAGACGAAACTTGCTTATTTGGTCTCACGTGAATTCGGGACTCAAAGCGGTGACACTGAATCATCACGGCATGATTTTCTTGGCGAGGAGCATTACGACAGATCCAACAGAGCCTCCGAAGGGGTCTTGCGGGCCCTGCGGAACAAATTGAGATTCCTCCTCTCTGACTCCAATCAGAACTCCTACTCCCATCAATTTCTCGCGGGCAACAGACAGCTTCCCCCCTGGATGTTCGTTCATGACATTGAATTCGGGCTGGCCATCCAGTGGTACAAGATCCTGAAAAAATCCGACAGAGAGGAAATCTGCGTCAAAATGATCCAGGGAGAAACAGGCGAGCCCCTGTCAGGTCCCGCGCTGGACCTGTCCTGCGACTTCTTTCTTGCCGCTCTTGAGCTCCTGCGCGAATACCGCAACACCATCGCTCACGGGGAACGGGTCTTCCCCAGCGAAATGGCCGCCAGTCTGCCCGAAGAACCCCTCTTCGCCGTCCTGCCCGCGGGGATCCTCTCCCCGGAAGAATACCGGCTGGGAACAGGCCTCAAGGATCCATTCGCCTGTCTGGTGACCATCGTCTTCTTCATCCATGATCCCATTTTGATGTTGAGTTTCTTGACCGAAATCCGGTCCCAGCTCGATTTTGCGCGCCTGATCCAGGAGAATGGAACTGCCGGCTCCCTTGATTCCCATCAGATCCTGGGGATTCCCCCCTTTACCTTGGAAAGGCTGATCCGCTTGAGCCACCACCGCTTCGGCGGACTGTCAGAAG
>JAAZFK010000246.1 GCA_012511735.1 Clostridiaceae bacterium
CCCGTTTACGAATTGGACGAGGAGATGGCCCGTGACCCCATGGAAGCACGCAGCCCCGACGGACATAAGGGACAGTTTGGACGTGTCCTCCTGATTGGCGGCGCTCCCGGAATGGCGGGTGCCTTGATTCTGGCTGCCCGCGCAAGCGAAAAGATGGGGATAGGTTACACCATGCTTCGCGCGCCGGAACAATCCATGCCCCTGATTGCGGCGGCTGTTCCGTCAGCGCTTCTTTCCGCAGTCCCTGAGGAGGGCACGGAGACCAAACGGGATTTGCCCGAACCCGATGTGATCGCCATCGGAACCGGAGCAGGCGCTGATCTCTGGGTGGAGAAGGGCGTAGCTCACATATTGGGGCAGCCCATGGCCGTGATCATCGATGCCGACGGTTTAAACGCGCTTTCACGTATGCCCGATGCATTCAGCCTGACCCGCGTCAGATTGGAAAAAGGATTGCCGCCCGCCGTCCTGACACCTCATCCGGGAGAATTTCTCCGCTTGGCGCCCGATCTGGAAACACTCTTGCATGAAAACCGGCTTGAGGCTGCCCGTCAGCTGGCCGCCAGAGCAGGGGCCATCATTGTTCTTAAAGGCATGGCGACTGTCATTGCCCTGCCCGATGGCAGTGCCTTCATCAATACGACGGGTCACGTGGGGCTTGCCAAAGGCGGCTCAGGAGACGTGTTGACAGGTATGATCGCCGGCCTTGCCGCTCAGTACGATTCAATCGATGAAGCGGTCAGGCGCGCGGTCTATTTACATGGCCGGGCAGCTGAACTGGCCTTGGAATGGTGTCAGTCGGAGATTGCCGTCACCCCGGGGGACCTGATTGACGCCATGGGGGAGGCTCTTCAGGCTTGACTCGGGCTCTTCCCTTTTGCCCCTTCCTTTGTTAACATAAAGGTGTTTCCGGGGCGGGGTGAAATTCCCCATCGGCGGTGATGCCCTTACGAGGGACGGGCCCGCGAGCTTAGCGCATGACAAGGTGAGAATCCTTGGCCGGCAGTTACAGTCTGAATGGGAGGAACGAAGATCGTAGATCTGTGCCCCGGTTTCCCGGGGCACTTTATTTTCCCGGGATACCAAATCATAAGGAAAGAGAGCGGCTTCGCCGCGCGGTGAACACATGAACAAGACCAGGATTGGAGCAGCAAATGGAAGGGGGACGGCCTGGATCGCCAAGACCGGCATCCTGTCGGCTGTCGCCATCGCTTTAATGTACCTCGAGATCTCACTCCCTTTATTCCCGGGATTTTTGAAATTTGATTTTTCGGAGATTCCCGCCTTGCTCGCAACCTTTGCCATGGGTCCGTTGGCGGGCATCGCCGTGGAGTTGATTAAGAATATTGCCCACCTTCCCGCGACCCATACGCTGATGGTGGGCGAGCTTGCCAACTTCATCATGGGCAGTTTCTTTGTCGGAACGGCCGGCCTGATTTACAAGTATAAGAAGACGCGCGGTGGGGCGATTATCTCCATGGCAGCGGGAACGCTGGCCCTTACAGCGTCAGGCGCCCTGATCAACTATTTTTTCACCATTCCCTTCTACGTCGCCGTGATGGGCTTCTCCATGGAGGGAATCGTCGCCGCGACACACGCGGCAGGCAACACCATGGTAACCGGCCTGCCGTCCCTGATCCTGTGGGTCTTCATTCCCTTCAACCTGATGAAGGGTTTGGTGATCTCTTTGATCGTCGGCCTGATTTACAAGAAGCTCAGTCCCCTCCTGCACCGATGATTCAGGGGCTGTGGCACTTCCGCTGTGATAGAATAATTTGATAAGCCCGAATTAAAAAGCAGCAAATAAGGAGGTCGTCATGGACCTGAAGGCTCCCCGCGGAACCAAGGACATCCTGCCGAAAGAAGCGACAAAACGCCAATATCTGGAACGCGCCTTTGAGGATCTTTGTCACCGGTATGGTTACGAAGAGATCAGGGTGCCCACCTTCGAATATACAGAGCTTTTCGTCCGGGGGGTCGGCGACTCCAGCGATGTGGTCCGCAAGGAGATGTATACCTTCCAGGACAAAAGTGACCGCAGTCTGACGCTGAGGCCCGAAGGGACCGCAGGGGTGGTGCGGGCCTTCATCGAACATGGGATGGCGTCCTGGCCTGCGCCGCTCAAGCTCTGGTACAAGCTCAACATGTTCCGCTATGAGAAGATGCAAAAAGGCCGTTATCGGGAGTTCTGGCAGCTGGGCTGTGAGGTGTTTGGCGCCTCCGCGTCCACCGCTGACGCCGAGGTCATCGGCCTGCTGGATGCCTATTTCGCGGGACTGGGCCTCGAGGGAATCCGTCTTGAAATCAACAGCATCGGTTGCCCGGCCTGTCGCGAAACCTATAAGGCCGCACTGCGGGCCTACTATGAACCGGAACTTCCCCATATGTGTGAGGATTGTCAGGTTCGTTTTACCCGCAACCCGCTTCGGATGCTCGACTGTAAGGAGGACTCCTGCAGCAGACTTGCTGAGGGCGCTCCTGTGCAGCTGGATTATCTTTGCGATGATTGCAAGGAACACTTCACCCTGGTCAGGCAAGCCCTGGATAAACAGGGCATTCATTACCTGGTCAATCCACGGATTGTCCGGGGGCTCGACTATTACACGCGGACTGTCTTTGAGTTTGTCTCGGAAAACGTGGGCACGCAGGGCTCCATTTGCGGGGGCGGCCGCTACGACGGCCTGGTTCATGAGCTTGGAGGACCGGATGTACCGGCTGTGGGTTTCGCCATGGGCGTGGAACGCCTGATGCTGGAGATGGAGGCTCAGGGAATTACCCTCGTAGAGAAGCCGGGTCCCGACCTTTACATCGCCTCCTTTTCTGCAACGTCCGCCGATGCGCTGGCTCTGGCGGCAAGCTTAATCAGGCAAGGTCTCTCCGCTGAAACCGATCTGATGGGTCGCAGTGTCCGCGCGCAAATGAAGGCGGCGGATCGCATGGGCGCGGGGTTCATCTTGGTGCTGGGTGAAGAAGAAGTGACAAGCGGTCAGGGAACCATCCGCAAGATGGCGGATGGAAGCGAGGAGACGATTTTGCTCGACGCGATCGGGACCTATTTGAAAGAAAACAAAGAAGGGAAACCCTGAGCAGGACTGTGAGGGAAGAGAAATAAGATGAGTGAATCAATTGGGGGATGGAAGCGGAGCTGCCTGTGCGGTGAAGTGAC
>JAAZFK010000247.1 GCA_012511735.1 Clostridiaceae bacterium
TGATGACTTGCGGTGTATTGGTGTGTGGTATTCTTTTTTGAGATTAATCATTCATGGTTAAGGCCGGCATGGCCGGCTGGATGACAAAGAGGAAGGAGCATGCATCTTGAACAAGATTCTTGCACGCGAACAGCTGACCAGCGAAACTGTCCTGATGGACATTGAGGCGCCGCTGATCGCACAGAAAGCGCTCCCAGGACAATTCATCATCTTTCGGGTTGACGAGGAAGGCGAACGCGTCCCCCTCACCATTGCGGGAACGGATCCCCTGCGTGGCTCTGTCCGGATCATCTTTCAGATGGTCGGCAAATCAACCATCCGGTTGGGCGACAAACAAGTGGGCGAGACATTGGCCAGCTTTGTCGGCCCTCTGGGCAGGCCTTCCGAGCTCGACGACTACGCCGGCAAGCGGGTTGCCGTGGTCGGCGGTGGTCTGGGCATGGCGATTGCCTACCCCCAGGCAGCTTACCTCCACGAAATAGGAGCGGAAGTTGACGTCATCGCAGGTTTCAGGACCAAAGACCTGGCCATCCTGGAAGACGAGATGAGAGCGGTCTCTTCACATTTTCACCTGATCACGGACGATGGATCCAGCGGCAGGAAAGGGTTCGTCACCGATGTACTCAAAGACTTGATCGAGGATCAGATTCATTTCGACCTGGTCCTGGCCATCGGTCCCCTGCCGATGATGAGGGCTGTCGCCAGACTGACCGAACCTTACGGGCTGAAAACCATTGTCAGCATGAATACCATCATGGTCGACGGAACCGGTATGTGCGGTTGTTGCCGGTTGACGGTCGGAGGTCAAGTCAAGTTTTCCTGTGTCGACGGCCCTGACTTTGACGGTCATCAGGTCGATTTCGATGAATCCATCCGCCGTTCCAGGGCTTATCTGGAGCAGGAGGCCTACGATCGTGAAGAGGAAATGAAGCTTCATCGTTGCCGTGTAACCGGGGAGGTGCGCCATGGCTGATTACAAACCCAATATGAAGCTTGAAAAAACCGGCATGCCCGAGCAGGAGGCAAGCGTCCGCAACAAAAACTATGACGAAGTCGCGCTTGGCTATACCGCAGAAATGGCAATTGAGGAAGCGACCCGCTGCCTGCAGTGCAAACACCGGCCTTGTGTCGGCGGCTGTCCCGTCATGGTCCAGATTCCGGAATTCATCAATCACATCGTACAGGGCGACTTCGAAGATGCCTATCAGACCATCATTGAAACCAATAGTCTGCCGGCCGTCTGCGGACGAGTCTGTCCTCAGGAAAATCAATGTGAGCTTGTCTGTGTTCGCGGGATCAAGGGTGAACCCGTCGGGATCGGCAGACTGGAGCGTTTTGCCGCGGACTGGCACTTTGAACGTGTTGGCGATCAACCGGCGACACCTGAACCCAACGGTCACAAGGTCGCCATTATCGGTTCAGGCCCCGCCGGACTGGCTTGTGCCGGCGATCTGGCCCGATGGGGTTACCAGGTCACCATTTTCGAATCTCTCCACGTATCCGGGGGTGTACTCATGTATGGAATTCCTGAATTCCGCCTTCCCAAATCCCTGGTACAAACAGAAATTCAGCAGCTAAAGGAACTGGGCGTGAAGATTGAGTGCGACATGGTCATCGGTAAAGTGTTGACCCTGGATGAACTTTTCAATCAACACGGCTTTGAAGCCATCTTCATCGGCACAGGTGCCGGCCTTCCCTCCTTCATGAATATACCCGGCGAGAACCTGAACCAGGTCTACTCCGCCAATGAATTTTTGACACGTGTCAACCTGATGCAGGCCTGGCGGTGGCCGGAATCCGCAACTCCAATCAATATCGGCAAGCGGGTTGCCGTCATCGGAGGCGGCAATGTCGCCATGGATGCCGCCCGCTCCTCCCTGAGGCTGGGAGCGGAGCAGGTTTCCATTATTTACAGACGCTCGGAAGAAGAACTGCCCGCCCGCCACGAAGAGGTTGAACACGCCAAAGAAGAAGGCATCGAGTTCCACCTCCTGGCCAACCCTGTTGAAATTCTCGGTGACGGGGATGGTTGGGTCACAGGGATCCGCTGCATCCGTATGGAATTAGGTGAACCCGACGATTCCGGCCGCAGGCGTCCCGTCCCTGTACCCGAATCCGAATTCAGCATGGATCTGGATACCGTCATTGTCGCGATCGGGCAGTCACCCAATCCACTCCTTCGGGACACGACACCCGATCTTAAGTGCAAGCCCTGGGGCGGTGTCCTGGTCGACGAGGACACCATGGAAACCTCCAAAGAAGGCGTATGGGCAGGAGGCGACGCGGTCACTGGTGCGGCGACAGTCATTCTGGCCATGGGTGCCGGGAAAAAAGCGGCCCTCTCAATGGACCATTACATTAAATCCAAGTCTTAAACGGGAAATAAACCGCTAATAAAA
>JAAZFK010000248.1 GCA_012511735.1 Clostridiaceae bacterium
CCGACATCCTTTGAACAGGGAGTCAACCACGTCTCCGCCGTCCTGATCCGCTTCATGCTGGCCATGGTTCCCATTGTCTTCCTGATCTCCGGCCTGACCAAGGGCAACTGGTTGCAGGCAGGCCTCCTTGCCATCTCTCTGGCAGTCGGTCTGACCCCGGAGATGCTGCCCATGATCGTCACCACCAGCCTGGCCAAGGGCGCAGTTAATATGTCCAAACACAAGGTCATCATCAAGAATCTCAACTCCATCCAGAATCTGGGCTCCATTGATATCCTCTGCACCGACAAAACCGGCACCATCACGCAGGATCGGGTGGCCCTGGAGTATCATCTGGATCTTTCCGGGGAAGAGAATGTCCGTGTTCTGAAACACGCCTACCTCAATTCATACTTCCAGACCGGCCTTCGCAATCTCATGGATAGCGCCATCATAGAGAAGACCCACGAAGAGGAAGAGAGAAGTCCCGACGCCCTGGGCAGTCTCAAAGATCGCTATGAAAAAATTGACGAAATCCCCTTCGATTTCGAACGCAGGCGGATGAGTGTGGTCGTCAGGGACGGGAGTGGCAAGACCCAGCTGATCACCAAGGGCGCGCTGGAGGAGATGCTGGCCGTTTGTGCTTACGCCCAGATCGACGAAAAGACTGTCGTTCCTCTCGACGGTGAGGTCATCGACCGGGTCCGCAGAGATGTTGATGATTACAATGAAAAAGGACTGCGGGTCCTCCTGATCGCCCAGCGGACCAATCCGCCCCCGGCAGGCGCTTTCTGTGTCGAAGATGAAAAAGACATGGTCCTGATCGGCTACCTGGCCTTCCTCGATCCTCCCAAGCTGTCGACCAAGGACGCCATCAGCGCCTTGAATGCGCATGGCGTCGAAGTCAAGGTGCTGACCGGGGACAATGAGAAGGTCTCCAAAGCCATCTGCAAGATGGTCGGCCTTGACGTCCGCCAGGTTGTCACCGGCGACCAGGTCGAGGAAATGGACGATGAGACCCTGACTCAAGTGGCGGAGACGACCACCGTATTCGCCAGGCTGGCTCCCGTCCAAAAATCAAGGATCGTCACTCTCCTCCGGCAAAAAGGCCACAGCGTCGGCTATATGGGAGACGGCATCAACGATGTCACCGCCCTTAAGGACGCGGATGTGGGTATCTCCGTTGACACCGGCGTCGACATTGCCAAGGAATCGGCTGACGTCATCCTCCTGGAAAAAGACCTGATGGTCCTGGAAGAAGGCATGGTGGAAGGCAGGAAGACTTACGCCAATATGATCAAATACATCAAGATGACGGCCTCGTCCAACTTCGGAAACGTCCTGTCCATGCTGATCGCGGCTGCCTTTCTCCCCTTCCTGCCCATGACCGCCATCCAGATTCTGATCCTCAACCTGATCTACGACATCTCCTGCGCCTCCCTGCCCTGGGACCACGTCGACAGTGATTACCTGAAAAAGCCCCGTACCTGGGACGCCAGCTCCATCACCCGTTTCATGATCTGGATCGGCCCCACTTCATCGGTTTTTGACATCGTGTCTTACGCGGCTCTTTATTTCTGGATCGCGCCCGCCATGGTGGGAGCGCCCTTCAGCCAGCTGACCGACCCGTCGCAGATCGCCCTCTTTGTCGCCATCTTCCAAGCCGGCTGGATGGTCATTTCCATGTGGACCCAGACCCTGGTGATCCACATGATCCGAACCGCAAAGGTGCCTTTCATCGAATCGCGGGCCTCGGCTCCGGTCATATTGCTGACTGCCGCGGGGATTGCCCTGCTGACCATACTCCCCTTCTCCCCCCTGGCGGGACTGCTGAATCTGGCGCCCTTGTCCGGACATTTCTTCATCCTGCTCGGCGCGGTGGTCGTCGCTTACATGCTGCTGGTTTCCTTCGCCAAAGTCGCCTTCATCCGCAAGTA
>JAAZFK010000249.1 GCA_012511735.1 Clostridiaceae bacterium
TTGTCCCAGTCGTTCTTCCAGTTCGGCACGGCATGAAACTAAATCAGATTTTGCAATCAACTGCATTCACCCCTCTATTTAAAATGTAAAAGGCACATAGGTGGCCATCTAACCGCATTATACCCTAGAACGCCTGCAATGACAAGCTTATGCCCCATGATTATGGTTGAACCCGCGAGACAATACCGCCCCCCAAAACCAGGTCACCGTCATAGAATACGGCCGACTGACCCGGCGACGTGATTCTTGCGGGCTCCTGGAATTCCAGGGTCGCCTCTGCCCGGTCCCGATTGATTGTGACCGAAACTTCCAGCGGTTTGCCCTGCGATCGAAGCTGAACAAGACAGGACATTGTGTCCGGAGGGTCTGCAGGAAAAACCAAATCCGTCAACCACATCCTTTGCGTGAAGGCCTCTTCCTCTTCCCCAAGGGTAACCCGGTTACGCTGATGATCGATTGCCAGGACGGTCATCCGACGGCCGAAGGATTGTCCCAAATGGCGCCGTTGTCCGATGGTAAACTGCCAACTCCCGGAATGTTGACCGATCACCTGATCGCTCACATCAACAAAACTGCCTGGCCCGGACTCCACCCCTTGACGGAACAGAAAGTCTTTTAATTGGTTCTTACCGATGAAACAAAGATCCTGGCTGTCCCTGACGTCCGCGACCGGATCTCCGTACTGACCGGCAAGTTGTCTCACCTGATCTTTGGATCGTGTGCCGACAGGAAACAGAAGCCGATCCAGCAGGGCGGCCGGCAGCCTGTACAAAAAATAACTCTGATCCTGATAATGGTGGGCCGCTCTCATCAGCCGTGATCCGGCATCCGTCCGGCTAAGGCGGGCGTAGTGGCCGGTTGCCAGGTATTGGCAGTCCAATTCGTCCGCCAGATCCTTCATGGTCCTGAACTTGAATTCCGGATTGCACATCACACAGGGATTAGGAGTCAGCCCCTGCTTCCAGTCGTCGACAAAAGGTGTAATCACCCGGTCATAAAAAGCCTGTCTGACATCAAGAATTCGATGGGGAATGCCCAGCCTGCGCGCGGAGTTTCGCGCCCGCTCGAGCCGTGACTGATCCTGCATGTCCTCCTGCCAGGTCCACAAGGTCACCGCTGTCACATCATAGCCTTGCGCTTCAAGCAGAATGGCAGACGCCATACTGTCGACTCCCCCGGACAGCCCCAGCAGGACACGGCTACCTGACGCCTGCCCGCCCCCTCCTTCTGTTGATTGATCGATCATGCTCTTATTTTAGGCAAGTTGATTCAGCCTGTCGAGCGCGAGTGTAAAGAAAATAAAATAAGAGACGGGCAGGATTCTCCTCCATAAAGGGAATCAGCTGCCCGTCTCACGAGGTGCACTCTCAAAGCACGCCTCCATTCTTGTCCCTTCTTGGCCGCTCTGCCGGTCAAAGTCAGACGACTTCATGAACGATTCCGGCCACAAGAATTCAATTTGGTGCGCTCCCGATGCGGTAACTCTGACTTTTCAATCGAAGAGGTTACGCACCCCTGGCTCCAGATTCCTCGCACCTGCCTGCGCACATGCGCGGTCTATCGGGACACTCCATTGTCCGATTACGTTCAACTTCCGGGCCTTTCCGGACTTTCCGGGGGCACATTTCCGTCTATGTAATCCAATCGAGGTTGCCCCGATCCTAACATATTGAGGGTCAGGTGTCAATATTTATCCGTTTTTATGAATGTTTATGTACTAGGGGGAGTCCCGGGCAAGGAATCTGTTTCGCCGGTCCCGCCCAGCGATTCAATTTCCAGATAAATTTCCGCCCGGTCAAGGATCCTCTGCCTTGCCATCGGTGAGAGGTGATTCATGATCGCGATTAATCTTGCTTTTTGTTCCAGCGGAAAGGGATCCGCCAGATCCGGGTCGGATGCGAGCGCCATTTCCAGCCTCATGGGCGTTGCCGGATTCACCAGCGAATCATCCATATCTTCCATACCAAGGATCTGATCCAGGCTGGCTCCAAACATAGAGGCGAGTCGCTTGGCCGTCTTGATATCGGGGTAATTCCGCCCCCCCTCCCACTGACTGACCGAGGTCTGGGTCACGCCAAGCAGGTCGGCAAGCTCGCTTTGTGTCATATGATTTTTCTTGCGAAAATAACGGATTCCATTCAAGTTGATCACCCTCTTTCCCGAACATCTATCGTAGGGATTATAGCTTATTTACCTGCTTAATGATACGAAAATTGGAAGTATTTTTACAATTCTCGCATCCTTGTTCATGTAAACAGAAA
>JAAZFK010000250.1 GCA_012511735.1 Clostridiaceae bacterium
AGGGCTGTGCAGGCGGCTGTGTACCAGTGTGGTTCCGTGGCCATTACATGGCCGTCAAAGGCTTTCCCACAGCGCACAGCCCCGCTTGCGGGGCTGTGCCCCTTCAGGGGGAATCTCATGCTGGAACAATTGGCTCGGGAAGACATCTGGAAAGAATTCCTGGATTACAAACTTTCTCATGATCTATTGGACCGTCAAGAAACTGAAGCGTTGGAATCCTTTGTTGAGACAGGCGCTTATTTACCTTTGGCAGGAAAGATCATCGATGAAAGCTACGTCTTCAGTATCCCTGAACGGCGTGAATTGAGCAAAATGGGAACCACCAGGAAGCGTGTCGTCTATTGTTTCACCCCCGACGATAACATGATCTTGAAGCTCCTGGCTTATCTGCTCTATCGTTATGACGACTGTCTGGCACCCAACTGCTATGCCTTCCGACGTGAGATCGGGGTTCGGCGCGCCTTCACTGACCTGGCCCGCAATCCGGCGATTGGTTCACTTTGGTGTTATAAAACAGATATCCGTAATTATTTCAACAGCATTGACACTTCGATACTGTCATCGATTCTGCACCGTGTGTTGGGCCAGGATCCACCCCTTCTGCGTCTGATCCTGTCTTTGATCGAGGATGACAGGGCTCTATGGCAGGGTGAAATCCTGCGTGAACCCCGGGGAGTCATGGCCGGGACGCCCACCTCACCTTTTCTGGCCAATTTATATCTGGCTGAACTTGATTTCCATTTCGCCTCCAAGGGTGTGATTTACGCGCGTTACTCCGATGACATCATCATTTTTGACAGCCAAGACCGCCTGGATCAGCATCAATTGACAATCAAGAATTTTCTGGGCCGTTACCGGCTGGAGATCAACTCTTCCAAGGAGCAATTGATCGCGCCAGGTCAGGCCTGGAGCTTTCTCGGATTTCAGTATAAAGATGGTGAAATTGATATCGCGCCGGCTACCGTCAGAAAATTAATGGGACGGATCCGCCGGTCGGCCCGCTCTTTGCGCCGCTGGATGCTGCGGAAAGAAGCTGAACCTGAGCGGGCTCTTGCGGCTTTCAACCGCAAATACAACGCCAAGTTCTACAGCCGGGAAGGACGGGATCTTTGCTGGTCGCGCTGGTTCTTCCCCTTACTGACGACTGACACGTCCTTGCGCAGGATTGATGCCTACATGCAGCAGTATCAGCGATACCTGGTGACAGGCAGACACAACAAGGCTTCCTACGCCCGGGTGCCCTATGCCATGATGAAAGCCAACGGCTACCGGCCGCTGGTCGCTGCCTATTACAAGGGGCGTCTGAATCAATCCGACAGCTGATGGTTAAAGGACTCGAAGATCCGTAGGTCGTCTTCACTGAAAGAGGGATTGATCGCGGGTCCCAGGCGAAAGGTCATCAGCTTTCCCCCGACCGGGTGTGGAAAAGAAAGAACGCAGGCATGGAGGGCAACGGTTGGCACCTGCCGATCCCGGTCGTCCATCAAGCCATAGCGACGGTCACCCAGGAGAGGCATGCCGTGACCGGCCAGCTGGGCCCGGATCTGGTGGCGCCTGCCGGTGATCAGGTCAATCAGGAGCAGAGCCTCCCCCCTGCCCCGGTCACGTGAGAGAAGACGCCAGGTCAATTCAGCCTGGTAACCTTCTCCATCGGAAAGAATGCGTACACGTCCATCGATCTCCTTGCGGGACAGGTAGTCCTGCATCCTGCCGGCCTCTGAATCCGGCAACCCCCTGACGATGGCCAGGTATTGTCTTTCCACGTCCCTGGATCGAAATGCCTGGGAAAGGCGTGAAGCGGCTTTGGAGGTTTTGGCAAAGACCATGAGCCCGCTCACCGGCTGGTCAAGCCGATGGACCAGACCCAGGTAGGCATCTCCCGGTTTCTTGTAACGGATGACCAGATCACGTTTGAGCAACTCCAGCATATCCGGTATCGCAGTCCGCCCCGACTGGGACGGAATGCCCGGAGCCTTGACGGCAACCAGCAGGTGATTGTCTTCAAAGAGAATGGGTGGTGTGGCATAAGAATCCTGCATTATACAAAGATACCATTTGTGGCCGGCGTCTGTTAACGGGCCGGTCGGCCCGGATTGGCCGCCTTGTTATATAATGGGGGTGTTCTTGAATCAATCGATGTGCACCGGGAGGTATCCATGTCTACCACGCCTCATATTTTGATCTGTGATGATGACCCTGTCGTCCATGAATCACTTGGTCTTTATCTTGACGCGGAGCATTTCCCCCACTCTTCTGCCTACGACGGTGAAGAAGCGTTGGAAAAAGCGCTCCGGGACAAACCTGACCTGATTATCCTCGATCTGATGATGCCCAAGATGTCCGGGACTGACGTCTGCCGAACCATCCGCAAAACCAGTAATGTACCGATCATCATGTTGACCGCCAAGGGTGAGGAGATCGACCGCGTTCTGGGTTTGGAGCTGGGAGCCGATGATTACATCGTCAAACCATTCAGCCCGAGGGAGGTCATCGCCCGAATCAAGGCGCTCTTCCGGAGAATTCAGGATACCGAATCCGGGCAAAAACCATCCATCCTCCGATTCGACGGCCTGGAGATCAATCTGGATAATTACCAGGTCAAGGTCAACGACGAGGTCGTTGCCTTCACACCCAAGGAAGTTGAAATCCTTTATCTGCTTGCTTCTCACGCCGGGCAGGTCATGGACAGGGAACAGATTCTCTCCAAGGTATGGGGCTACGACTACTTTGGCGATACCCGCACCGTGGACACGCATATCAAGCGAATCCGCCAAAAAATTGACAGCGACAATCCCAAGTACGGTCTCATTACCGTCTATGGTGTCGGCTACAAATTTGAGGCGACTGCCTGATCCAGGATGAAAAATCGATTTCTTGTACGACGAATTTTCCTTTTGCTTATCGCTGCCCTGATTTTGTGGACCGTTCTTACCGCGATCTTCTATAGTTTCGTCGCCAACCCGGTTTTCAACCGCATTAAAGCCCGGGAGCTCCTGCCACGCGCCAACCTGATTTCCAAGAATGTTTTTAATGAAAATGGACTCACCTTCTGTGTCGATCTGATTCAACATTCAGACCAGCTTTTCGGCAGCTGGATTTATGTGGTTGACGATGATGGGATCCACTATCATACGCCTTTACCCGAAAGCCTTGGCGGGCTGGCGGATGACCTGGACAAGATCGTGCAAAAAGAACACAGACAATTGACTGGGAGAGGTGAATCGCATCACCTGAGCTACATCAACCTCCCCGTCGCCAACGACCGCTTCCTGATCCTGTCCGTTCCCGTCAGCAGACAGGAAGGCGCACCGGCGGCCACAACGGTCTTCGTTCAGCCGATGAAAGAAGTGGGCGCCGGCATACAGAGCTTGAACTTCGCGCTCTTGACCTCCTCCCTGATCGTTCTGGTCATCATGGTCATCCCCGTCCTGATCGCAGCCTTCCGGATTGTCCAGCCCATCGAATCCATCCGGAGCGTAGCCATGGCCATGAGTCAAGGTGATTTCTCGCGTCGCGCCGACGAGAGTCAGGAGGGCGAGATCGGTGATCTGGCGCAGACCTTTAACAAGATGGCGGAAGATTTGTCCGAATCCTTTCAGCAACTCCGCGATCAGGCGGTCAGACTCAAACAAATCATCGATGGGATCGGTGAGGGAATCGTGGCCGTTAACCGCAAAGGAGCCGTCACTCAGTACAACGACCGCATCTATTCTGTCTTTGGACTTGACAGGCACTACGCGGGCCGTTCAGATCCTGACTTGCTGCTTCAGGAGAGCCGGATCGACCACTTCTTTTCGCAGGCCATGGATTCCAAAAAGACCGTCACCTGCGTGATCGCCAAGGATCATCGACAGATTCAGATCGTCATCACTCCCCTGATGAGCGAACAGCAGCAGGTCAACGGCGCGGTCGGCCTCTTCAGAGATATTACCCAGGCGGAACGACTGGAACAGACCCGCCGCGAATACGTCGCCAATGTCTCGCACGAGCTGCGGACACCGCTCACGGCCATGCGGGGCCTCCTGGAACCCCTGACAGAGGGCATGGTGACATCCGAAGAAGACCAGAAACGCTACCATAACATCCTGCTGAGAGAAACCTTGAGGCTGTCACGGCTCATCAACGACATGCTGGAGTTATCCCGTATCCAGGCGGACGCCACACCAGTCGAGCAGGAAGCTGTCAGCCTGACCAATGTGGCCAGAGATGTCGCCAACAATTTTGAAGGTGTCGTCCAGGGGCATGGCCTGAGTTTGCTCACAGAGGGCATTGACAGGGATACCCCACCGGTCTGGGGCAATGCCGACCGGATTGAGCAGATCCTGGTCATCCTGATTGACAACGCCATCAAATTCACCCCGGAAGGCGGCTCTATTACCATCCGGGTCACAAGAGGTTATAACGGCGCGGAAATCGCGGTTGAGGACACGGGCGTCGGCATCGATGATGAGGACATCGACCATGTCTTCGATCGCTTTTATAAGGAAGACAAGGCTCACCAGGAGCCCGGCACCGGCCTTGGCCTTTCAATCGCCAGAGAAATCTCACATCAGCTGGGTTATGAATTAACCGTTTCAAGCGTCAAGGGTGAAGGGTCCACCTTCAGGCTGATCATCCCCTACGCGGATCAGGTCGTTCACGCGGATGACCATGAGAATTAACCGCTACATCGCCTCGTCCGGACTCTGCAGCCGACGACAGGCCGATCAGCTCATCCGTGAGGGGCGCGTCCGGGTGAATGGTCAGCCGGCCTCTGCCGGCATGTCTGTCGAGGATGGAGACCGGGTCACGGTCGACGGGCAGGCTGTCTTTCCTCCTCCGACTGATTCACGTGTGGTGCTGGCCTTCAACAAGCCCAGGGGGATTACCTCAACCAGCGACCCGGCCCGGCAGGATAACATCATCGCTTACATCAACTATCCCCGTCGAATTTTTACCGTCGGCCGCCTGGACCGGGACTCGCGGGGACTGATCCTGCTGACGGATGACGGCGATCTGGCCCACCGGATCATGCACAGCCGCTTCGGTCACGAGAAGGAATACAAGGTCACCCTGGAGCGGGGGATCAGCGAAGAATTTTTGCAGTCCATTCAGGCCGGCGTCAGAATACTTGGGCGGACTACCAATCCCTGCAAAGCATGGCAGACTGGGGAACGCGAATTTCATATCGTCCTCAACCAGGGCCTCAACCGGCAAATAAGGCGCATGACCGAAGCGCTCGGTTACCGGGTCGTTGACCTGGTGCGTGTGCGCATCATGAACATTACCTTGGGTTCCCTGCCTGAAGGAAGCTACCGGGAATTAACCTTCAAAGAGAAGCGTGATCTGACAGAACTACTGGAAGCAAAGTCAGTCAAAGATTAATCCTGATCTGACGAATCCACATCCTCTTCCCCTTCGGTCACATCCTTGAGCCTGGCTTTGCGCCAGCTTTTTAAGGACAATTGACCGCCCGCCACCACCAATAACAGCGCCAGCGAGGCAAGGGATACCAAAAGGCCCTCATTAAAGCCCACAGGCAGGAAGGCAAAGAAGACCTGATGGCTGCCGGCAGGAAGTGCGATACTCATGAGCGCCTGATCGACGGCTTCAATGGGAACAGCCTGGCCGTCAAGATAGGCTTTCCAACCCGGGTCATAGGGAATGGTGACCAGAAGCCTGCCGGCCTCCTCAGCGGTGATCTCTCCTGAAAAGTGATCTTCCTTCATCACCAGTTTGTCAATGCCCCGGGCATTGGCCGACAGGGACAAAGCTTCCAGCGTTTCCTGATCGAGAGCGGCAACCCTGGCGTCGAAACTTCCCGAAATCGGGGCGCTATCCGCCAGCTGGACCGACAGACGGACCATGCTACCCTCTTGCAGGCTGCCCAGCTCCCAGACACCTTTTTTCCTGGCGTCAATCTTGACGCTTTTCCCATCCGCGAATGCCTGAACCTCTTCCAGGTCATGACCCCGCATATCCAGGTAGAGGTAATGTGGGGCAGATTTCCCCGCGGTCCAGGTGACATCGAACTCGAGCGTCTGATGATCGGACTTTTTGTTGAAATTGAACCGGGAAGTACCCGACTTTGAAAGTCCTCCCTCCCCCGCCTCATCCGGACTTAATTCTTCGAACAGATTACCTGACCGGCCGAAGAGCGCAGAGGCAAAGACCTCTTGATTGGCAAAAGGATTGCTGTCCAGTCCCTGATAGTCGAGGATGGACTCATCGGCGGCAAAAGCCAGGGGAAAGGCGTAGGGGTTCTCGTAAAGTTCAATCAAATCGTTGCCCAGGGTGAGTTGGCGAGCCGATTCATCAAGATCAGTCTTCTCCCGCACAACCAGGTACCGGATGCCGAAGAGCGCCTCACTGAACAAGGTCGCCCCCCGATACTGGTAACTGTTGACGCCGTTGGTGGGAAATCCGAAACTCCTGAAAAATGAGACAGGGTCACCGGGCGAACTCGACGCGAACAGCGACAAGCCACGATAACCGTAAAGTGCGGGATCGTTGGAGGTTTTATGGGGCCTCACTTCAAGCCGGTAGAATCTGTCACCCGGATTCAGGTGATCGGCCTGCTTGATCGCCTCCCGGATCGAGTTGACGGTCGGGCCGGCGGAATAACTGTCGCGGTTCCCGTAATATTCATTCTGATCCATGTGAAAGAGGCCGGAAAAGGTGGAAAGAACCAGCTCAAAGAGCATGACCGCGATCAGGATATTGACCTGGACACGTCCCTTGAACGGGCGTGCCCTCATGGACGAAAACAAGATGGAGTAGAGGATCATCAAGGCCATGACCCCCCACAGCGTCCATGGAGCCAGCTTAATCTCGGGCTCGATGGAACCGATAACGGGAATCATGAGAGTGAGACAGAGTCCCAGCAGCCCGATCTCAGCCGGGCGGAACTCACGCATGGATCGCAAGCCATCGTAGGCCACTGTCAGAACCAGCAGAATCAGGACAAAAGAGAATCGGTAAGGAAGCTGATTGGGGTGGTGCAGGCCGTGCCAGATAAAATTAAGGACATTGATGTCAAAAGAGAGCAGGAGAAAGAGAATCAGAAGACCGTTTAGAATTTTCTCGCGGAGCCTGACCCGGCTTGAAATGAAAAAGAGAGGCAGAAGAATCAGGACCGGCAGACCACAGTAAAGATTGGGTGATCCTGAACGGACGGTCGGTTGTAAGAAGGGGAAAAACTGCCCCAGGTAGGCCAGTGGCCTCCCGACCAGCTCCACCGCGGCGGGGAAGCGGTCACCGGCAGCGGATGTGATGGCCAGGGATCGCCAGACCGGATAAAGAACCAGGGCCGACAGACCCAGTCCCAGAATGGTGAGACCCGCCGTCTTGCCAAGGACAAGGAGTCTTTTAAGCGGCTGCCGGTCCCGTGTATAGCGTAGAAGCAGGACGGGGTAATAAAGGGCGATGAAGAGGCAGGCGAAAAAAGCCATATAGTAGTTGGTAACCAGCAAAAGAGCCAGCGCCAGAGGGTAAAGCAGCCACTTGCCATCCCTGATCTGCCGGATCAGGGCCAGCAGCACCAAGGGCAGGAAGATCAGGGTATCCAGCCACATGATATTCCAGGAGTAGGCGAGTACAAAACCTGAGAGGGCGTAAGAGGAAGAAAAAGCAACAGCCAGCGCGCCCCGGCGCCTGAAGCTGACCCGCAAATAATGATAGAAGACCAGACCTGCGGTCCCGACTTTAATCAGGGTGATCATGAGGACGGCTTCAGTCAGGTAGGCAGGCGGGAATAAAAGTAGAAGCAGATTGAAAGGGCTGGCCAGGTAATAAGCGAACAGGGCGTAGAAATTAGTACCCAATCCCACCAGGCCGGTGTAGAAGAGCGAACCTCCGGTCAGAAGCTTCTCACGCAGAAGCGCCAGGAATGGCGCGTACTGGTGAAAGAGGTCGACCGTCAACATATGACGGCCGCCGAAAGGAAAGACCTGGAGAGCGCCGTAGCCGACGCCCAGCACGACAAAGGGAATCAGAAAGGCCATGAGGGCCAATCCCCTGTTATTCCAAAAGGGTCTTTTCTCTCTTTCAAGGATGAAAGAGCCGGACGGCAGGTTCTTCATACAAGGCTCCTGATGATAGGTGGACTGAGTCAGCCTGTAAGCCGGGTTCTGTCTTGGATGACCATTTATCTCGATCCTTCGTTGCCGAAGGACTCAAGCCGCCTCCATGGAACCTGCGGGCGACAGTTGTTCCTCCACGGCGTTGCTCCGGATGGGGTTTGCATGGCTGCCGCGTTGCCGCGACACCGGTGAGCTCTTACCTCACCTTTCCACCGTTGCCGGACGAATCCGGCTGTCTCTTTCTGTTGCACTTTCCTTGAAGTCGCCTTCACCGGCCGTTAGCCGGCATCCTGCCCTGGGAGCCCGGACTTTCCTCAGCGCTTTCCTTTCGAAAGAGCGCCGCGGCCATCCGGCTGACTCAGTCCCAATCCAATTCATTATACGAAATCGGGAAGTCCTCTTCAAACACTTGTAACAGACTCCGCGCGGCCTGATCATAGGGTGCCTGCTTACGCAATCGCCTGAGCCGCCGGGCTAGGTAGTCCAAGAGGGCCTGATCCCTGTCCCCCTCTCTCAGACGGGAGAGGACAAGCGGACCAAAATAGAGCTCACTGGCGCTCAAGGCAACAAGATCCGGGTTGACGTGATCCGACACCATGACCAGGTAGAGCTGATCTCTCTCCCGGACATAAAGCTCCTGACTGATTTCCCGACCCGCCGATTGGAGCGCGGCCCTCACTTTTTCTTCTTTTGTCTGCGGCTGGATGATAATCCGATCCGGCACAGCCAGTTTACTTGCCTGGTTTTCCAGGATACCGGCCAGTGTATCGCCCCCTAAACCGCTGATTAAGAGGACATCTCCCTCAAGCAGGTCGATCCCTTCGAGTCCGTCCGTACGGCGGGCTTCAAATCCCTTATTAAGTCCTGCTTTCCTGGCACGCCTGATGGCGGCAGATAATGGTCCCTGGCGGATGTCGGTGACCAGAACCGACTGGCAATGGCCACGTCTGAGCAGTTCGACGGGAACAGTCGCGTGATCGCTTCCAATGTCGACAAGCCTGCGGCAGGGCACCTGGCAGACAAGCCTGGCCAAAAGATCCAGCCGTCCATCCCTTTCAAAAGGGGCGTTCATCGCGACGCCCCTTCCTGATCATATTTCTTGACCCGGATCACTCCAGGTATTCCCTCAATCGGGCGCTCATATTGGGACCCCTCATTTTTCGAAGCGCCTTGGCTTCAATCTGCCGGATCCTCTCACGCGTCACGTCGAACTCCAAACCCACTTCCTCCAGGGTTCTGGTTCTGCCGTCATCCAGGCCGAAGCGGAGACGGAGCACCTTCTCCTCCCGGGGGGTTAAACCCGAAAGAACCTTGGTTAACTCTTCCTTGAGCAGGGTGGACGCAGCTTGGTCGGCCGGCGAAGGGGCGTCTTCATCGGGAATGAAATCCCCCAGATGGCTGTCCTCTTCTTCGCCGATCGGCTTTTCAAGTGACACAGGTTCCTGCGAAATCTTCATGATTTCCCTGATTTTTTCAGGGGTCAGCTCCATCTCCGCCGCGATCTCCTCGACCTCAGGTTCCCTGCCCAGCTCCTGTACCAGCTGGCGCTGGATCCGGATCAGCTTATTGATGGTCTCCACCATATGAACCGGTATCCGGATGGTTCTGGCCTGGTCAGCGATGGCGCGGGTGATGGCCTGGCGAATCCACCAGGTCGCGTAGGTACTGAACTTAAAGCCTTTTGTATAATCGAACTTATCGACCGCCTTGATCAGGCCCAGATTCCCCTCCTGGATCAGGTCGAGGAAGTGCATGCCCCGGCCGGTGTACCGCTTGGCGATACTGACCACCAGCCGCAGGTTGGCTTCGATCAGGTGCTGTTTGGCTTCCCAGTCCCCCGCTTCCATGCGGGCGGCCAGTTCCTTTTCTTCATCCGCCGTCAGGAGCTCAACCTTGCCGATCTCTTTCAGGTACATCCTGACAGGGTCGTCAACGATCATGGCGTCGTTGAAGGCTTCCGCTTTTTTATTGCGGTCCCTTTCCCTCATCTCCTTTTCGACGTCGTCCTCATCGATGACCTCGATGCCGGCTCTTTCAAGCATGACGATGACGTCGTCAAGACGTTCCTCATCCCATTTGATACGTTCCAGATAATCGAGGACTTCCTGCTGTTCCAGTTCGCCGTCGTTATCCTTACCCTTGCTGATCAGGGGATAAATCACCTTGAGAACCATCTCATCGTCGTCGATTCGTTCCAGCAGGGCCTCCTCGTCGGATTCCTCCTCCTCGTCCCCGTCTTCATCCTCCAGAATCGATTCGTCATCATCATCCGCAGTCTCAGGATCAAAGCCATCTTCGATCTCATCCTCATCATCTTTCAGAAGCGAGGAAACGGCTTGCTCATAGACGACCTTCTTCGAGTCAGCCTGGTCGACAATTTCAAGCAACTCGGGGGCCGCCTGGCTAATCTCGTCATCTGACTGCACCTCAAGCAGCCTGCCCGGTTGAACCGACAACTGATCGGGCGTCAGGAGTTGGGGCAGTATGGGTGCATCCGACTTTTCAGCCTGGATCTCCCTGGCTCCCTCCTCCAACAAGCGAAGGGCGGTCTGCGCCGCTTCCTGCCTTAGGGACAGAGTCATGACTGGTGCTTCAATATTATTCACTATCGATCATCTCCTTGTAGAATCATTCTTAATGTATCTGCCGCTGTCAAGAGACCGGCAGCTTGCGTGTAATAGGTTTGCGCCTGATCATCCGAACCTTCCAGTTCCAGCTTCTTGGCTTCCTGGTTGAGGCGCGAAGCCCGGTTCCTCCATATCGACAGGCGTCGCCGGATCAGTTTCTGTTCGAATACCCGCTTTCCTTCATCGGCCGTCAACTGGCTATCGGTCAGTTCCTGATCGAGCTGTTGGATCAGGCTGTGGATCCTGTCAGGGTCGACAAGCTCTTTTCGCACTTGTCCCTCGGGCTCCTGATCGTCTCCTGCCAGAATACCATCGACTATAGAGTGCAGGCCCGCCAGTGTCAATCGATTCTCCCTGGCATCCTCAAGCGCCACTGCCGCGATCTTGCGCATGGGGCCGGGTGTAAAATCCCTGGAATCCAGGGGACGCCCTACCGCGTCGGAAAGCAGGAAGGCGCGCACTTCATTCTTGATGGAATAATCCTCGATCTTTTTCCTGTCGATTCCCGCTTCCTGGGAAACCGCCCGGTTATTGGCTGCCAGCAAGACCAAAAGCATGATGTCCTCTTCATTATAATAGGAAAGGCGCATTCTTTTTGTCTTGGACGATACCTCTTCTTCTTTCCCGGAAGAAGCCGTTCCTTCAGGGGAACCGCTTTGGAGTCCCCTTCTTCTTTCAATCTCCTCGCTGACCGCGCGATGACTGATCTGCAAATCCTTGGCGATCTGGCCGCCATAGATCTCTCTTTTGGTGGCATCAGGCTCTTCAGCCAGCATGTCGAGCACCTGGTCGCGAAACTCATTTTCTGTTCTGATCAGCCCTGCCCGGTAATCCTGGTTCAGGATGGCCAGACGAAACCCCGACCGGTCAAGCGTTTCATGCAGTGCGGCAACCAGCCGCTCACGGCCGTAACTCTGATAGAAGTCATCAGGGTCCTTGGCCCCCTCCAGCAGGAGGTAGCGGACGGTCAGGCCGGTTTTCCGAAGAATGGTCCCTGCCCGCAAACTGGCTTCGCGCCCTGCCGGGTCATTGTCCATGAGCAGATGGACCGTATCGACATAACGTCTGATGGCGCGGGCTTGCGCATCCGTCAGAGCTGTCCCGAGAGGTGCCACCGCGTGGGTCACGCCCGCTCTGGCGAGCGCCAGCACATCCATGTAGCCTTCGACCAATAACCAGTGCTGGCTGCCGGATCTGGACGCCTGGAGGATTCCAAACAAATGTTTGCCTTTGTGATAAATAAAGCTTTCCGGCGAGTTAACGTATTTGGGTCCTTCATCCGTCATGGCCCGGCCGCCGAATGCCAGCACCCGGCCCGAGCTGTCCATGATAGGAAACATGACCCGGCGGTAGAAAAAATCGTAATAGGATTGGCCTTCCGATTTTCGGATCAAGCCGGCATCCAGCATGGCCTCGGCGCTGATCTTTTTATCGGCCAGTGCCTGGTATAGCTCAGATCTTCCCTCTGGTGAATAGCCCAGCCCATAGGTTCTGTAAAGACGTCTGTCAATGCCCCTGCCGGCAAGATAATCCCGCGCCTTGACCCCCGCAGGGCTTTCCAAAGCCGCGTAGAAAAACCGGGCCGCCTCCCTCAAGGCTTCGTAGGCCAGGTTCTGCCGCTCAAATCGTTCCTTCCACTGGCTGTCTTCAGACTCCTCCAGGGTGATGCCCGCCCGGTCCGCCAAAAAGCGGATGGCCTGTGGATAAGGCAGGTGCTCGATCTCCTGGATGAACTTGATGACATTGCCACCCTTCTGGCAGCCAAAGCAGTAGAAGATCTGCTTGCCCGGCGACACACTGAAGGAAGGTGTCTTCTCCTGGTGAAAGGGGCAGAGACCGAAAAAGTTGAGCGCGCTTTTCTTCTCGAGGCTGACATAGGATGACACAACGTCAACAATGTCATTGGCCTCGATCACTGCGTCGATACTATGTCGAGATATCAACCCCACCGATCGTGAACTCCTGCGATTAACTGTTTGAGATAGCTGCCAGATGAATCTTCCTTATCCATTATACGACATGGCGTAACGCGAAAACGGCCCGCAGCCTGTGAGCCGCGCGCCGCCGCCTGGCCGGTATCGGGACCGGCTGTATCGCCTTCGCTTAGCTTTCGACTGCGGAATCCCTGGGGAAGACCGTGCTGATCGCAGTTTTCTTGAAGGTCAGCATGGTTCTGTCCGCGCTGGTGTAGATCGAAACTTCGTCATCCGTGATATTGGCAACCTGGCCAACGATGCCGCCGATGGACATCACTTTGTCCCCGGGCCTCATGGACGCGATGGTTTCCTTGAGTTTCTTCTCGCGTTTCTTCTGCGGACGGATGGTGAAAAAGTACATGACGCCAACAATCAGAACGAATGGCAGCATGGTGTAAAGCAAGCTGAGCGCGCCACCGGATTGTTCTTCCCCCGACGGGTTGGCGGCCGCCATCAGCAGCAATGGAAATAAGGTCATATTGATCCTCCTTGAGTCAATCTTTCATGTGCGCCGGCACTGAATCAGACCGGACAGAATGAGTTTAACACAAAACTGGCCCCTGTTCTCACATCAGGCCTGATAACTCTTGAAAAAATCATCCCGGAAGGACAGGAGCCGATCCTCCCGGATGGCCTGCCGGATATGCCGCATCAAGTCCATCAAAAAGGCCAGGTTGTGCCAGGACAGCAACCGAAGTCCCAGGATCTCCCCTGTCCGGATCAGGTGGTGCAGGTAGGCACGGGAATAATGGCGGCATACATAGCAATCGCAATCCGCATCCAGGGGCAGGTCTGAGCGCAGGTGAACCGAATTGCGGATGACCACGCGCCCGCTCCAGGTGAGCGCCGTACCATTTCTGCCAAGCCTGGTAGGAAAGACGCAATCGAACATGTCGATCCCACGACAGGACCCCTCCACCAGGTAATCCGGCGAACCGACTCCCATCAGATAGCGGGGACGGTCAGTCGGAAGAAGAGGCGTAACGGCTTCGATCATTGCGTACATGAGCTCGGCGGGCTCGCCGACAGAAAGGCCGCCGATTCCGTAGCCCGGCAGGTCATAGGAGGTAATCTCCCTGGCGCTTTGCTTCCTCAGATGTTCATAGGTTCCCCCCTGGACGATCCCAAAAAGAGCCTGGCGGTCATGCGTATGCCATGCCTTGACGGCCCGGTCCAGCCAGCGGGTGGTCCGTTCCAGCGAGTGGCGGACGTAAGCTTCATCCGCGGGCCAAGGCGTGCACTCGTCCAGCTGCATCATGATGTCGGATCCCAGCGCTTCCTGAATGGCGACGGCCTTCTCAGGCGTCAGAAAATGTCTGGACCCGTCAATATGGGAGCGGAAATGGACGCCCTCTTCTTCAATGTCTTTAGGCTTGGCCAGCGAAAAGATCTGAAAGCCCCCACTGTCGGTCAGGATGGGACGGTCCCAGTGCATGAACTTGTGAAGACCGCCCAGCTCACTTATGACTGCGGGTCCGGGCCTCATCCACAGGTGGTAGGTGTTGCCCAGGATGATTTCAGCGCCGATCTGCTTCAGCTCTTCAGGCGTCATGGTTTTGACTGTCGCCCGGGTTCCGACCGGCATGAAGACCGGTGTCTCAAAACTACCCCTGGGCGTGGTGACAAGACCATAGCGGGCGCCGCTTTGTTGACATTGATGTTTGAGTTGATAACTGACGGCTGGCATGAGAACCCCTTTACAGTTTACTTCAAGTCCCTTTGTGGCAAGAGGAGCATGGCATCGCCAAAGCTGAAGAAGCGGTAACCTTGATCAACCGCCAGACGGTAGGCGTCCAAAATACGTTCCCTGCCCATCAGGGCGGAGACCAGCATCAGCAGGGTCGATCCGGGCAGATGGAAATTGGTGATCAGGCCGTCAACCAACCTGAATTGAAAGCCGGGGTAAATGAAGAGGTCGGTCTCCCCGCTCACGGCCCGCTCGGGCAGCTTCGCCCCCTCACCGTCCAGACTTTCCAGAACCCGCAGGCTGGTAGTGCCGACCGCGATGACCCGGCCATCTCCCTCCTTGGTTCGTTTGATGATTTCCAGCGTCTCTTTACTCACGGTGAAGGGCTCCCGGTGCATGACATGATCCCTGATTCTCTCTTCCTTGACCGGCCGGAAGGTGGCCAGGCCGACATGCAGGGTCACCCTGGCCACGGTCACACCCATGGCCCGGACGCGATCCAGCAACTGGTCTGTGAAGTGGAGACCGGCTGTCGGCGCCGCAGCCGAGCCCCGGATCGCCGAATAGACGGTCTGGTAACGTTCAGGATCCTCGAGTTTTTCATGGATATAGGGAGGAAGCGGCATCTCGCCAATCTCATCCAGCAAGGCCATGAAATCACCCTTGTAGTCGAAATTGATCAGGCGCGAGCCATCCGGCTCCACCTCCTCCACAAGAGCCTCCAGTTGGCCGTCCGCAAAGACGATCCTTTCACCGGGCCTGGCATTCCTGCCCGGTTTGACCAGGCTTCTCCAGCGTCCACCGCCGAGGGGTGCCAGCAATAGGAGTTCCACGGCGCCCCCTGTTTTTGCCCGCTTGCCGTAGAGCCTGGCCGGGATCACGCGCGTATCGTTGACCACCAGGCAATCGCCTGCCCGCAGATAATCGGTCAAATCCGAGAACAGCCTGTGTTCGACCGGTTGATGGCCGCGGACGATCATGAGTCTGGATTGATCACGCCTGTCAGCCGGATGATGCGCGATCAAGTGTGCCGGTAGGGGGTAAAGATAAGCGGCAGTCAGCGCGTCCTGTTCAGGCAGCTCTCTATTCATATGCAGCCTCTTGCTTGGGAAAGTAAAGATCCATTTTTTCCTTTACTTGGCTTATGGCTCGATCGGATCGCTCAATCCGTATTCCCGGCCGGTCTTTTTTCTTGATTCTCATTCCCTCCAAAGGGAGCAGACCGAAGTTGGCATTCATAGGCTGGAAGGTCTCGGGATCCGCCTCCGTCACCCAGGCCGCCAGAGCACCCGACATGGTTTCTTTCGGGGGCAGTAAAGAGGTCAGCTGGCCGGCGTCCAGGCCCAGCAGACGCCCTGCCGCCTGCGTTCCGGCAAGAAGGCCGGAGGTGATGGCCTCCACATAGCCCTCCAGACCTGTCAGCTGGCCTGCGAAAAAGAGATCACTCCGGCGCTTGCTTTGGAAGCCCTTACCCAAGACGGCCGGTCCTTTGAGAAACGAGTTGCGGTGCATGACGCCATACCTGAAAAAGTCAGCCCTCCTGAGCGCCGGGATCAGGCCGAAGACCCGCCTTTGCTCGGGGAAGGTCAGCCGGGTCTGACAGCCCACAAGCGACCACATGGACGCGGACCCCGACTCCCGCCTTAACTGCAGGCAGGCGTACGGACGCTTGCCGGTCCGGGGATCGATCAGGCCAACCGGACGCAAAGGGCCGAACCGCATGGTATCCTCTCCCCGTTCAGCCAGCACCTCAATGGGCAGGCAATCTTTGAAGTAGACCCGGTCAAAGTCCTGAAGCGGCGCCCGTTCCGCGTCGAGCAGGGCCCGACGGAAAGCCTTGTAGTCTTCTTCGGATAAGGGACAATTCAGATAATCGGCACCTCCCTTATCATAACGGGACGCGTAGAAGGCCTGATCATAATCGATGGACTGCGCGTCCACGATTGGAGCGACCGCATCGTAAAAGTGAAGCCCCTGGCTGCCTGTCAGCTGTTGGATTGAGTCATAAAGGCCGCCGGCGGTGAGCGGACCCGTCGCGATCAGAACCGGATCAGCATCTGCCAGGAGAGAGTCGAGAGAATCAACTCTTTCTTCCAGCACTTGAATGGAGGGGTGTTCCCGGATCGCAGCCGTCACCTTGCCGGCAAAGGCATCCCGATCCACGGACAGGGAACCGCCCGCGGCTACAGCGGTCTGGTCCGCTATTCGGATCAGCTTGGATCCCAAGCTGCGAAGTTCTCTTTTCAAGAGTCCCTGGGCTGTTTCGGGGCGATTCGACTTCAGCGAATTACTGCAGACCAGTTCCGCGAACAGGGGCATGTTATGGGCCGGGGTCAATTCCGCCGGTTTCATATCCACAAGCTTGACCTGCGCGCCCAGACGGGCCGCCGTAAGCGCCGCTTCAGAGCCGGCGAGACCTGCGCCGACAATCACGAGTTGGCTGGATCTGGCCGACATTATTCTTTTTTCTTTTTAGCTGTTTTCTTCAAGGAGGGGCAGTCCTTATTGGAACAACGCTCATATGTCCGCCCGCGGAAACGTTTCTGGACCATATAGCTGCCACAGGTTTCACACGACTTGCCGTCGATGGGCAGATCGAAGCTGGTAAAATCGCAGTCGGGATCCTTGGTCTTGTCACAGAAATAGAGCATGTTGCCCCGCCGGATCTTTCGACCCCGGACCGGCGAACCACACTTGGGACAATGGGAAGCCGTCGGTTCGGAGATGGTCTCCGTATATTTGCAATCCGGATAGCGTGAACAGGCGATAAACTTGCCATATCTGCCTTCACGGATCACCAGGTCCCCCTCACCGCATTCAGGACATTTTTTGCCGGTCGGCTGATCCTCAAAGACCACCTTTTCCGCGGTCTTCATTGCTTGCAGAACATCCTGATGGAAGGGTCCGTAAAAGTCACTTAAGAGTTCGACCCAATCCCGCTCCCCCGACTCGACCCCGTCCAGCTCATCTTCCATCCGGGCGGTGAAATCGGTATCCACAATATTTCGAAAGTGCGCCTCCAGCATCTCCGTGACCGTCTTTCCAAGATCGGTCGGTTTGAGGGTCCGCCCTTCTCTTTCCACATAGAGCCGGTCAAAGAGGGTCGACAGGGTGGGCGCGTAAGTGGAGGGTCTCCCGATCCCCAGCTCTTCCATCTCCTTGATCAGGGAGGCTTCCGTGTAGCGGGGAGGTGGCTGGGTGAATTTTTGTTCCGGATCGATCCGGTGGAGTACCAGCCGGTCACCGGCCTCCAGGGTCGGCAGATCCACCAGTTCCGGCTCATCCTCCGGCTTGGATTTGGCGGGCGGATCTGTCTCCTGGCTGTCCTTGCCCTGACCGTAAAGCGTCAGCCAGCCCGGGAAAATGAGGGTTTCCCCCTGGGCACGGAAGAGCTGGTCCCCCGCCAGGATATCAACCGAAACCTTGTCGTAGACCGCGGCCTCCATCTGTGAAGCCAGAAAACGGTTCCAGATCATTTCATAGA
>JAAZFK010000251.1 GCA_012511735.1 Clostridiaceae bacterium
GCCTTATGCAACTTGATGTTTATAACATGGAAGGCGACGTCGTCGGAACCATTGATCTGTCGGATGAGATATTCGCGATCGAACCCAACGAGGACGCTGTATACCGTGTCATGCTCGCGCAACAGGCTAATCAACGGCAGGGAACGCACAAGACCAGGAACAGAACAGAAGTTCGCGGCGGAGGCAGGAAGCCTTTCCGTCAAAAAGGAACCGGGCGCGCCCGCCAGGGCTCCGTACGGGCTCCCAACCACGTCGGTGGAGGAGTGATCTTCGGTCCGACTCCGCGTTCTTATCGGGTCAGGCTGCCTAAGAAGCTTCGCAGACTGGCGCTCTTGTCAATGCTTTCAACCAAGGCGGGCAATGAGAAGCTGGTGGTGCTGGATGACTTGGTGATCGAAAATGGCAAGACCCGTGTCATGGCAGACGTTTTGAAAAAGATCGGTGCCGACACGACCTCCTTGATTGTCACTACAGGCAAGAAGGAGGATGTGGTCCGTTCCGCGCGTAATCTGCCGGGTGTTAAGACCGCTGCAGTCAATGCTTTGTCGGTTCTCGACCTGCTGAAGTACGACCGCCTGGTTGCCACCCGTGAAGCACTCGAAACACTGGAGGAGGTCTACGCGTCATGAAGAACCCGCACGATATCATCCTGAGGCCGATTATTACAGAGCAGAGTATGGGAGACACCATGCTCGGGAAATATACGTTCGCAGTGGCCAAAGACGCCACTAAAACTGAAATAGGTAAAGCTTGCGAGATGCTTTTTGATGTGAAAGTGCTCAAGGTCAATACGCTGCACTTCTCAGGCAAAAAGCGCCGGATGGGCAAAACAAGCGGTCGCACGGCATCCTGGAAGAAGGCTGTCGTCACCATCGATCTCGATCCCGCCGCGGGAGAGTACGCACTGCCCGGCGGCAAGAAGGGGACGAGCTCGAAACGCTACAAGACCGAAATTGCGGAATTCGGATTTGGCCAGTAAGCCGTTCGCGTGAAAGAAGGAGACCATTATGGCTATTAAAAGCTATCGCCCGACTTCTCCCGCCAGAAGGCAGATGACCGGAGCCGATCATTCCGTTCTGACGGACAAGGCCCCGGAAAAAAGCCTGCTTGCGAAAAAGAAGAAAAACAGTGGAAGAAATAATTATGGCCGCATCACGGTACGTCACCGTGGGGGCGGCAACCGCCAAAAGTACCGTATCATCGACTGGAAGCGGAACAAAACAGATATTCCCGCCAAAGTGCTGGCACTGGAATACGATCCGAACCGCACGGCCTTTATCGCTTTAATCATGTACGCAGATGGCGAGAAGAGCTACATCATCGCGCCGCACGGCTTGAAGGTCGGCGACACGGTTGTGTCCGGCAAGGAAGTTGATATCGTGGCCGGCAATTGTCTGCCCCTTTCATCGATTCCGGTCGGCACGCAGGTTCACAATATTGAAATGAATCCTGGTCACGGTGGCCAGCTGGTTCGTGCCGCAGGCACATCTGCCCAGCTTCTGGCCAAGGAAGGCCGTTACGCGACCTTGCGCATGCCCTCAGGCGAAGTGCGCATGGTCTTGCAAAACTGTCGCGCCGTTGTCGGGGTCGTGAGCAACATTGAAAATGACATCGTCAACGTCGGCAAGGCAGGACGCAAACGCCATATGGGCCGTCGCCCGCATGTTCGCGGTTCGGCCATGAACCCGGTTGACCACCCGCACGGCGGTGGTGAGGGCAAAGCACCGATCGGTCGCCCGAGCCCGGTGACCCCCTGGGGCAAACCGACGCTTGGCTACCGTACGCGCAAGCGTGGCAAATCAACTGACCGGCTGATTATCAGGCGCCGTACCAAGAGCTGAGGATGGAGGAGACAGCATGAGTCGTTCCGCAAAAAAAGGATTTTATGTTGATGAGAAGCTTCTGAAGCGCATCAATGAGCAAAATGATAAAAATGAACACCGTGTCTTGAGAACCTGGTCACGTGCCTCTACCATCTTCCCCGAAATGGTGGGGCATACCATTGCCGTCCACGACGGGAGAAAACATGTTCCCGTCTATATTACGGAAGAAATGGTTGGCCATAAACTCGGTGAATTCGCTCCGACAAGGACGTTCAGAGGCCATGCCGGCTCTGAGAAACGCGCCAGGATGCGCTAAGAGACGGCGAGGAGGGACTATTGTGGCTAAAAAAACATTGAGCAGACAGGAGTTGATCGACCGGCGGGAAGAGCTGGTCGCTGAATACAGCAAACAGACTCCTAAAAACGCGAAAAAGCGCGTTCTGACAAAGAGGGAGCGCAAGGTGCTTGGCATCGGCCGCGACCAGGGTCACGCGACCCTGAAGCATCTGCGCATGAACGCCTTCAAGGTCAACGCCTTGATCCGCCTTGTCGTCGGAAAACCGCTCGAAGAGGCCTACGCGATTTTGCAGTACACGCCGCATGGCGCTGCGCAGCCGTTGACCAAGCTCTTGAAGTCAGCCGAAGCGAACGCCGTGAACAACAACGGAATGAATGCAGAAAATCTTTATGTGGCTGAACTTCAGGCCATGCAGGGGCCGACCCTGAAGAGGATCCGTGCCCGTGCCAGAGGTCAGGCCAGCTGGATCAGGAAGCGTACATGCCATGTCGAAGTTGTTTTGAAGGAAAGGCAGGAGGTCTAGGTTATGGGTCAGAAGGTCAATCCGCACGGTCTGCGTGTAGGTGTAATTAAAGACTGGGATTCGCGCTGGTATGCCGATAAAAAAGACTTTGCCCGTTTCCTTGTCGAGGATAAAAAGATCCGCGACTTTGTCAAGACAGAGACGGAGCGCGCAGGTGTTTCGAGAATCGAAATCGAGCGCCTGGGCGAAGACAATACAACGATCACGATCACGACGGGAAAGCCCGGCATCATTATTGGCCGGGGCGGCGCCGAGATTGAGAATCTAAAGAAGAAATTAACGAAAAAATTCGGTCGCACCTTCTACATTAATGTGAAGGAAGTGCGCAATGTCGATATCGAAGCACAGCTGGTCGCTGAGAGCATCGCCAAGCAGCTGGAAGAGCGGGTTTCTTTCCGCCGTGCCATGAAGCAGGCCATCAACCGCGCCATGAAAAATGGAGCCAAGGGCGTGAAGACCATGGTATCCGGCCGTTTGGGTGGGGCTGAAATTGCCAGGTTCGAGCAATATCGTGAGGGGTCTATCCCGCTTCATACCCTCCACGCTGACATTGACTACGGATTTGCCGAAGCAAAAACCTCTTACGGTCAGCTCGGCGTCAAAGTTTGGATTTACAAGGGCGAGGTCCTGATGGTACGCAAAGCCGCCCGGGATGAAAAGGAGGAAACTCCAGATGTTAATGCCTAGACGTGTCAAACGCAGAAAGCAGCACCGCGGGCGCATGAAGGGCAAAGCGCTTCGAGGCAACAAAGTGACCTATGGCCAGTATGGTTTGCAAGCCATGGAACCTTGCTGGATCACGGCCAATCAGATCGAAGCCTCCCGTATTGCCATCAACCGGTACTTCCGTCGTGGAGGCACCGTTTGGATCAAGATATTCCCTGATAAGCCCGTGTCCAAGAAGCCGGCTGAAACCCGGATGGGTAAAGGTAAGGGTTCCCCTGAGTACTGGGTGGCCGTTGTCAAACCGGGTCGGGTCCTTTTCGAGGTGGCCGGCGTCACTGAGAAGCAAGCGCGGGAGGCCTTGCGCCTGGCATCGCATAAATTGCCCTGCAAGGTGCGCTTTGTCGAAAGTGAACGCGAATTCACCGAAGAGGAAATCGCCAAGTTTGCTGAGGTACAGGTGCTCGATATACCGGATGAACTCCTGACTGACGAAGAGCTGGCGGAACAGGCCGGCGAAACCGAAGGGGAGGCCACTTCCGAAGAAGGCGCCGACACCGCAGAAGAACAATCGGAGGTCTGATCATGAAGGCGAAGGAATTACGTGGGAAAAACCAGACCGAGCTTGAAAACGAATTGCAAGAGCTGAAAAAAGAGCTCTTTAACCTCCGTTTTCAACACGCGACCAACCAGCTAGCCAATCCAATGGAATTGAAGCGGGTCAAGCGCGATATCGCCCGGGTCAAGACGGTCATGCGCCAGCAGGAGCTGGGACAGCTCGTCTCGAGATAGGGGGAGATAAGGAATGAATCAGGAACGCAATAAAAGAAAACAGCGCGTAGGCACCGTGGTCAGTGACAAGATGGACAAAACAGTTGTCATTGCTGTGACCGAACACGTCCGGCACCCGCTTTATAAAAAATACATCAAGCGAACCGTCAAGATGAAAGCCCACGATGAACTCAATGAGTGTGGGATCGGCGACCGCGTCCGCGTGATGGAGACCAGACCTTTAAGCCGCGATAAACGCTGGCGCCTCGTTGAGATCATCGAGAAGGCCAAGTAGCGGCGGGTTTAGGAGGGCAAGTCAATGATTCAAGTACAATCCAGGCTCAAGTCCGCCGATAATACCGGCGCGAAAAGGCTGATGTGCATTAAAGTGCTGGGCGGAACAGGTCGCCGTTACGCTAATGTCGGCGATGTGATCGTCTGCTCCGTTAAGGAAGCGGCGCCGGGCGGTACGGTCAAGAAGGGCGACGTGGTTCGAGCCGTCGTCGTCCGAACCAAGTCCGGTATCCAGCGCAAAGACGGTTCAGTGATCCGTTTCGATGAGAACGCGGCCGTGATTCTGAAAGATGACGGCAACCCGCAGGGGACCCGTATCTTCGGACCCATCGCCCGCGAACTGCGCGAGAAAAACTACATGAAGATTCTCTCGCTGGCGCCGGAGGTCCTGTAATGGCTAAGGAGGAAAGGATGTCCCGAAAGAAATTACATGTCAAGGTCGACGACCAGGTGTACGTCCTGACCGGCAAAGACGCGGGCAAGACAGGCAAGATTATCGCTGCCTATCCTGCCAAGGGACGGGTCATTGTGGAAGGTGTCAACATCGCGACACGCCACGTCAAGCCGCGCTCCCAGACGCAGCAGGGCGGCATTATCCGCCAGGAGATGCCTATCGACGCGTCCAATGTCATGTTGGTCTGTCAGAAATGCAAGCGCCCGTCAAAGGTCGGGAGAAAATTCCTGGATAACGGAGACAAAGTCCGCTTTTGCAAGTCCTGCGGAGCGACCATCTCCGTGATCAGCAAGGGGGATAAGGCATGAACCGCTTGAGAGATAGATATAAAAATGAAGTACGGGAAACCCTGATGAAAGAATTCAACTACAGTTCGATCATGCAGGTACCCAGGTTGGAGAAGATTGTTCTGAATATCGGTGTCGGCAACGTCCGGGAAAACCCCAAGGCGGTTGAATCCGCTGTGCGTGACCTGACCACCATTGCCGGCCAGAGACCCATCGTGGTTAATGCCAGAAAATCTGTGGCCAACTTCAAGTTGAGGGAAGGCATGCCCAACGGTGTCAAGGTGACCATCCGCGGTAACCGCATGTATCATTTCCTCGACAAGCTGATCAGCATCGCCCTGCCCCGCGTACGCGACTTTCGCGGCCTGAGCCCCAACTCATTTGACGGCCACGGCAACTATTCGCTTGGCGCCCGTGAGCAGCTGATCTTCCCGGAAATCGACTACGACAGCATTGACAAGATCAACGGCCTGGACATCGCTATCGTCACGACGGCCAAGACGGACGAAGAGGCGAAGGCCCTGCTCACCGAGCTTGGCATGCCGTTCCGGAATTAACGAGGAGTAGACCATGGCGAAGAAATCAATGATTATCAAAGCGCAGCGCGAACCGAAGTTTTCGACGCGTCAGAAGAACCGTTGCCAACTGTGTGGGCGTCCCCACGCTTATATCCGCAAATTCGGTGTCTGCCGTCTCTGCTTCCGCGAGCTCGCTTATAAAGGACAGATCCCTGGCGTCCGCAAGGCCAGTTGGTAAGGAGGAGATATCATGCAGGTTACGGATCCGATCGCGGACATGCTGACACGCATCCGCAATGCCGGGAGAGCCGGTAAAATGACATGTGAGATCCCCGCTTCAAAGATGAAGCGCGCCATCGCGGATATTCTCGCTTCTGAAGGCTACATCGAAAAGGTGACCTTCCGCGAGGACAATCAGCAGGGGATGCTGACTGTGACGCTCAAGTATTATGGCTCCAAGCCTGTTATCACGGGCATCAAGCGTATTTCAAAACCCGGATTGCGCGTCTACGCCGATGTTGACCATCTGCCGCGGGTGCAAAACGGACTGGGCATCGCCATCATCTCGACCTCCAAGGGTGTGATGACCGATAAATTTGCCCGCCGTACCAAGATTGGCGGCGAAGTACTGGCTTATGTGTGGTAACTGGAGCGCAACTCTGAAAAGGATGAGAAAATCCACAATCTTAAGAGCAGGAGGACATTATGTCTAGAATAGGCAAAAAGCCGATCAACATCCCGAAAGACATCAAAGTCGAAATCGACAGTGATGAGGTTCGGGTGAGCCGGGACGGGCAGACCCTGTCCGAGCGTATTCATCCCGGCATTCTCGTCAAGGTGGAGGACAACCAAATCCTTGTCGACCGTGAAAATGATCAGCGCGAGACACGGGCGCTGCATGGCTTGACCCGGTCACTCGTCAACAATATGGTGATTGGGCTGAGCGAAGGTTTTACCAAAAATCTCGAAATCCAAGGTGTTGGTTACCGGGCGAATAAGAACGGCAACCAGCTCATTATGGATCTGGGTTATTCACACCAGGTCATTTTCGAAGAACCGGAAGGCATCACCTTTGAGCTGGCTTCCCCCACGCGGATCGCGGTCAAGGGAGCCGACAAACAGCTGGTCGGTGAGATGGCCGCCAAGATCAGAGCCTCGCGTCTGCCTGACCCCTATAAGGGTAAGGGTGTCCGTTACGCCGGTGAGGTCTTGCGTCTCAAGGCCGGCAAATCCGGTGTCAAGTAAGGAGCGCTAAGGATGATTAAAAAAGAACCACGCAATAAAGTCCGACTCCGCCGTCATGAACGCGTGAGAAAGCATGTGACTGGTACTGCGGACCGTCCCCGACTTGGCGTCTTTCGAAGCGCCGGCCATATCTATGCGCAGATTATTGATGACAGCTCACACCATACCCTGGTCGCCGCTTCTTCACTCGACGCGGATGTAAAGAGCGCGCACCCGATGGGGGGCAATGTCGAAGCCGCCAAAGCTGTCGGAAAGCTTGTCGCGGAGAGAGCCCTTGAAAAGGGAATCAAGTCGGTGGTTTTTGACCGCGGCGGTTACCTTTACCACGGGCGTGTAGCTGCCTTGGCAGATGCGGCGCGTGAAGCCGGACTTGAATTTTGAGGAGTAGCAGCATGAGAAGAGAACGTGATCGCGACAGAAGAGATAGCAGAGAGCGCGAAAATGAATTCCAGGAGCGGGTCATCCATATCGGCCGTGTTGCCAAGACGGTCAAAGGCGGGAGAAATTTCCGCTTCACAGCCCTGGTCGTCGTAGGCGACGGCGAGGGGCGTGTTGGCAAGGGACTCGGTAAGTCGAGTGAAATCCCGGAGGCCATCCGCAAGGGAATTGAAGACGCGAAAAAGAACTTGATTAAAGTCGCGACCTATAAAGATACCATCCCCTACGAAGTGACCGGCCGGTTTGGCGCCGCCCGTGTCATGTTGAAACCGGCTGCCGCCGGTACCGGTGTTATCGCGGGGGGCGCTGTCCGCGCTGTCTGTGAGCTTGCCGGCATCAAGGACATCCGGACCAAATCGCTTGGAAGCGCGAACCCCAACAACGTGGTCAACGCGGCGATAGAGGGGTTGAAGTCTCTGCGCACACTCGAACAGGTCGCCGAAATCCGCGGCAAGAGTCCGCAGGAGATTCTGTAAGGAGGGTGCCATGAACCAATTGAAAATCACTCTGCTCCGCAGTGCCAACAAAGCCAAGGCAGATCAGAAAGCGACGGTGCGGGCGCTCGGCCTGAGGAAGATCGGTCATTCCGTGATTCATCAGGAGAATGACGCCATCCTGGGGATGATCCGCAAGGTTCGCCACCTGGTCGTCGCGGAACCTTATGAAGGAGGGGACGATGAAGCTGAATGAACTTAAACCGGTTACCGGATCTACCCGCAAATCGTCGCGCGTGGGACGCGGTCGCAGTTCGGGCGGCGGCAAAACTTCAGGCCGTGGCCATAAAGGCCAGAAGGCCCGTTCCGGCGGCGGTGTTCGTCCACAGTTCGAGGGCGGTCAGATGCCGCTCTACCGCAGACTTCCCAAGCGGGGATTCAACAATAAGCGGTTCGCAAAACACTACATTACCGTCAACGTCAGCGATCTGATGCGGATGGAAGAAGGCAGCCTGGTGACGGCGGAGACGCTGGCTGAACAGGGTGTCATTACGCTTCCCAAAGTCAATGACGGGCTGAAAGTCCTTGGGGACGGTGAACTGACCAAGAAACTCGACGTAAAAGCCGACGCTTTTACTGCCACGGCCAAAGAGAAGATTGAGGCGGCCGGGGGAACCTGTGAGGTAATCTGACATGGGCAGTATGTTTCAGACCTTGGCCAACGCCTGGAAGATTCCGGATCTGAAGAAAAAGATTCTCTTCACGCTTTTCGCGATCCTGGTCTTCCGTCTTGGAACGGCAGTGCCGACTCCCATGATTGACAGTGTCGCTTTCGCCGCGCTGATTGAACGCTTCGGCCAGCTTGGCCAGTTCCTGGATATTATCTCAGGAGGCGCGTTCAAGTCGGTGTCGGTCCTGGCTTTGGGGATTTCACCCTACATCAACGCGTCGATCATCATGCAGCTTCTGACCTTCGCCATTCCCGCCCTGGAGCGCTTGCAAAAGGAAGGTGAAGAAGGCCAAAAGAAGATCCAAAAGATCACGCGGATGGTCACACTTGCGCTTTCCTTCGTCATGGCCACGTCCTACGCGCTTCTGACGCGGGGGGCGACCACTCCTGGAGTTCCCGAATGGTTGAGCCTGGTTGTGGTGATCTTCAGTTTTGCCGCTGGTGCCTCCTTCATTATGTGGCTGGGCGAGCAGATTGACGTCAAGGGCGTTGGAAATGGCATTTCATTGATTATCTTCATCGGAATCGCCAGCAGGCTGCCCGATTACGCCCGGCAGCTTTTCGTCTACTTCCAGGCTTTGACCGTAACCAGGAATATTTTCCTGGCTCTGGGTCTGGTCCTGGCGACCGCCTTGGTCTTTGTAGGGATTATCGCCCTGGTTGTCTTTATCCAGAGCGCCGAGCGGCGGATTCCCGTCCAATACACCAAGCGCGTGGTCGGCCGCAAAATCTATGGCGGTCAGAGCACTTATCTGCCGATCAAGGTGAACCAGTCCGGCGTGCTGCCGGTTATCTTCGCCATGTCAGTGCTGATGGTGCCCTCCACCATTGCTTCCTTCACAGGGAGTACGGGCAAGTTTGCCACCTGGCTAATGAACTTTAATACCAACCCGCTTTATTACCTTGTTTATTCCATCCTGATCATCGCGTTTACATTCTTCTACTCTATGATCAGCTATAACCCGGTCGACATCGCGGGTAACCTTCAGAAAAACGGTGGCTACATCCTGGGGATCCGGCCGGGCAGACCGACAGCGGAATTTGTCGGCAAGACGGCCCGCCGTCTTAACTGGTTTGAGTCGGTATTCCTGGTTGTCCTGGTTCTCATGCCCTCTTTGCTGGGCGCACTGACCGGTGCACACGGAATCTGGTTCGGAGGAACTGCGGTCCTGATCCTGGTCGGCGTGGCCATGGATATCGTGACCCAGCTTGAAGCTCAGATGCTGATGCGTCACTATAAGGGTTTCCTGGATTAAGCCGATGTACAAAAGGATTGTTATGCTGGGTGCGCCGGGAAGCGGCAAGGGGACTTGGTCCAAGTTTCTTTCCGACGCGCTCGGATTGCCTCACATCTCGTCGGGAGATCTGTTTCGCCGGGAACTTGCCAAGGACAGCCCCCTGGGCCACCAGCTTCGTTCCTACCTCGACGAGGGCAAACTGGTACCCGACGATCTGACCATCCGTCTTCTGGGACAGGAGATCATTGAGGGTACGGGTCAGCAGGGGTTCATCCTGGATGGATTCCCCAGGACCATGGCTCAGGCCGATGCGCTTGACGCTTTGCTCCTTGACTCGGGTCAGGCGATTGACCGGGTGGTCGAGATCCAGGTCTCGGAACAGGTGATTATCGGACGGGCTTTGTCCCGATTCGTTTGTGAGGGTTGTGGACAGCCATACAACACCACAACCATGAAACCTCAAGTGGAGGGCATCTGTGACCGTTGTGGCGGCAGGATCGTTCGCCGGAGTGACGATAACGAACAGACACTGAAACAAAGACTTAAAGCCTACCGCGAGAAGACAGCGCCCCTGACGGATTATTACCAACGGCAGGGTAAATTGGCAGTCTTCCCCAATGATGGGCCGCCTGACCGGAAGGCGCAGCAGGAGTTGCTTGAGCTTCTCGGCCAAGCGGAACCAGTCAACGAAGTCGCTGACTGATTGGAACTTGAAATATAAATTGTGAGAGGAACGTGATTAAACTCAAATCAAAAGAAGCGATCGATCGAATGCGCCGGTCAGGTGCGGTGGTCGCCGCTGTCTTTGAAGCGGTACGCCCGTTGATGAGAGCAGGCATCACGACTGAGGAGATTGACCGGACGGCTCACCAGGTGATCCTGGAAGCCGGCGCCATCCCCTCCTTCCTGGGCTACGACGGGCAGGGGCCAACCCCCTTCCCTGCGTCAACCTGTATCTCAATTGACGATGAGGTGGTTCACGGCTTCCCCGATCCGGGAAGGGTGCTGGCGGACGGCATGATTGTATCGGTCGACGTGGGCGCCTACCTGGACGGTTATCATGGAGATGCGGCGCGAACCTACCTGGTCGGCGAGGTGCCCGACAGGGTTCGTGAACTGGTTCGGGTGACGGAAGAGGCCTTTTGGAAAGGGTTTGAGCAGGCAGTGCCGGGCAAGCGGCTGGGTGATATCTCAGCAGCGGTCCAGGCTCACTGTGAGCGCCACGGTTTCGGTGTCATCCGGGACCTGACAGGTCACGGCATCGGAAGGGAGCTCCATGAAGCGCCCAACCTGCCCAACTATGGGCTGGCCGGCCGGGGGATCCGCCTGGCTGCCGGAATGACTCTGGCGCTGGAGCCCATGGTAACC
>JAAZFK010000252.1 GCA_012511735.1 Clostridiaceae bacterium
CATTCTCCGTAAAGGGGAAGATTGAGTATTCACCATCCAGATAGGCCATGACGTCGTCCAGATTCAAGACATCCAGGCTGGGCAAGGCGACACCCAGGGGAGATCCGTCGTAGGGGGTACGGATGGGATCAGGGTGGCGACACCTGACAGGGTCTCGTCCAGGGCAGTCATCAGGCCGAAGTAGTCGTCGGTGTCGATGACATAGTAATCCAGGTATTCAGACCCGTCCGCGAGGGCGAACATCTTGGGGATGACGACCATATCCCGGAAGGCGTCCAGGCTTTCTCCCTCGTCCTGCAGGGCTGCCAGGACATCGATCGAGATAAAATTGACGTAATAGGCGGTTCGCTGATCCGCGCTGACCACCGGGGTGGAGTGCTCCTCGGCGATGAAGGCGTATTCGCCATACTCTCCGCGGGCAGAAAAGTGATAAAAATGATCGTTGGCATAAATCAGGTCGCTTTCGCCCGAACTGACGAAGTCAATCAGGCGAAGCCCACTCTCTGTCTCCGCAAAGACCGCCCAATAGCCATAGAGTTCGATGTAGTCGTAGGAGTCCGCGATTACGTGGACGAAGTGTTCGTCAACGCCATCCCCGTCGAAGTCAAAACTGCCATATTCATAGACAGGCTGCGTGGTGAGAAGCTCGAGTATATCCCAGTTGGGGAAGGCTTTGGCGCTGGTGTCAGCGAAGTAGGGCGGCATGACGTAACGGTATTCAAATTCAGCAGGATTATCCAGGAGTATGGCGACCAGCTCGGCCCATTCGGCGGCCGCGTCAACCCGTGGTTCACGAATATCGGGCGCCTCTTCACTTCGGACCAGGCGGTCCAGCAGGTAGGAGCGGTCAAAATAAATGTCATCATCGTAAAGTTCCTGCGCGATCGAGACCGAGTCGGGACCTTTCAATGTTGAGTCGGTCACTCCGACGTAGCGGTCCCCCCAGGGGAGGAACTGGACATAATCGCTGTCGATGGCCTCGTAGTCCTGTCTGGAGTAGATGTCGACGTTGACAGTATTGCCCAGAAGTTCCTGGCCGCCGGGGTAGTCAAGAAGTGAGGCGTATTCATAGGTGATGGACTGGCGGTGCGTGATCACAAAGCCCGTCGGTGTCACTTCGACGTACATCTTGCGGGCGGCCAGCTCGTCGCCTCTCAAATCGATGGCCAGATCCAGGTTGGGGTGCTGGTAGTAATAAACGGGGTTGGCACCCAGAAGCTGCATCTCGTATGCGTCCAGGGTAGCCAATCTTTCTGCGAAACCCGACAGGGAGGGACCGTCGTCGTCCGTCTCCTCAGGCTCTGTCGGCTCAGGTTCGGTTTCTGTGGGAGCGGTGGTTTCAACCGGCGTAGTTTCAGTCGCTTCCGTCTCCGTCGGCAGGGTGGGTTGAGGCCCCTTATTCTTGTTCAACACAAGAAAATAGACAGCCGCCGCCGCGGCGCCGACCAGGATCAGGGCTGCCAGGATGATGGCGATGATGCCTCCTGTTCCCAATTTCTTTTTAGGTGGTTGGGGTGGTGGATAGTAACCGGGCGGGGGTTGCCAGCCCGGAGGTGGTTGGTAAGGGGTTTGATTCTGGTTCATGGTGGACCTCCTGATTCTTGTTTATCCGGGCGACAGGAGCGCCCCGTAACGATATGAAGCCTGACTCCAGCCTATCTTAAAGGGACAGTGGGCGTCATACCCCAAGGTACCGCCGGTTCTTTTTCCACAAAAAAGAGCCGCCCCGAAGAGCGGCTCCGTTTCAAAATCAAGAAAGGTCTAGCGGTCGAGACGGAAGGCGCCCCAGCCGGCGTAGACAGCGGCTTCTCCCAGTTGCTCCTCAATCCGCAACAGCTGGTTGTACTTGGCCACCCGGTCGGATCTGGACGGGGCTCCCGTCTTGATCTGGCCGGCGCCCATGGCGACCACGATGTCGGCGATGGAGACATCCTCGGTCTCACCGGAACGGTGGGAGACAACGGCTGTCCAGCCGTTGCCCTGGGCCATGTCGATGGCGTCGAAGGTTTCGGTCAGGGTCCCGATCTGGTTGACCTTGATCAGGATGGAGCTTGCGGCGTCCTCTTCCAGGCCGCGGGCAAGACGCTCGGTGTTGGTGACGAAGAGGTCGTCACCGACCAGCTGTACCCGGTCTCCGATGCGGTCATTGAGTTTTTTCCAGCCTTCCCAATCGTCCTCGGCCAGGCCGTCTTCGATCGAAATGATGGGATATTTGTCGGCCAGCATCTCGTAGTAGTCGATCATCTGGTCGCTGGTCTTCA
>JAAZFK010000253.1 GCA_012511735.1 Clostridiaceae bacterium
CCGATCCGGTGAATGGGGAAGACATCGACGGTATTGATGCCCGCCTGCTGGATAGCTTCGGCAGATTCTGCCGTAATGATCTCATCTGCCAGAGCCAGGACTTCGCCGTCGCTGGCGATGATATCCGAGGCGGCCAGATGGCCCGTCAGACGCGAGGCCAGCGCCAGTTTCTTGTTGAGTTTATAGATACCGACCTTGGCAAGGTCGTAGCGGTTAGGCTGGAAAAAATTGTTGTGCAGGAGCGTTTGCGCCCCCTCCCGGGTATAAACTTCACCCGGCCGCAGTTTGCGGAAAAGCTCTTGCAACCCCTCATCACTGGTCTTACAACCATCTTTTTGCATGGTCATCAACAAGGCTTCTTCGTTGCCGAGCACGTCAACGATTTCCTCATCTGTCCCGATACCGAGCGCACGCAAAAGAATAGTCAGGTGGAATTTCCTCTGGCGGTCAACGCGGACCCAGAGCAGTCTCTTGGAATCCGACTCAAATTCAATCCAGGCGCCCCTGTTGGGGATCACCTGGGCGGTATAGAGCTCTACGTCACTTTTATCGCGGACAATATCAAAATAGGCCCCCGGAGAGCGGACCAGCTGGCTGATGATGACACGCTCAGCTCCATTAATGATGAAGCTTCCCACGTCAGTCATCAGGGGAAATTCGCCAATGTAGACGTCTTGAACCCTGATTTCATCATTGACACGGTCATGCAGCTGGACCTTCATATAAAGTTTGGCGGCATAATTGGCGTCTCTTTCCTTGCATTCTTCAATCGAATACGTGGGATTGTCGATATCAAAATCACGACCGATAAAAGAAAGCTCGATATCACCTGAAAAGTCAGTTATAGGCGAAGACTCACGGAGAACTTCCATCAGTCCTTCTTCAATAAACCATTTGTAACTGCTCTTTTGGATTTCAAGTAAATCCGGGATATCGAGGATTTCGTCAATCTTTGAGTACGACATTCTCTGCACTCGTCCGTATTGAACGGGCTTTATCATCAGCGATCACCTCACAAATCGAACCGGCTTTGTTTCGCTCACATCGTCTATCCGGCCTTGACGATGCGTCATCACGTGATATAATTGCATCATCGCAGGGCTGGTGGACCACAGGTTCTGTGGTCGTTGGCACGCAAAAACAGCGCCGGCGACACATCGAACCATTCTAGCATGCTTTGATTTCCGGGTCAATAGCTTTTTTTATTTTTGGGGAAGAGATTATTGTGAAAGCCAGACGGTCACCCCGTTTTATCGCGGCCATTCTGATTGTGCGCCTTACGCGCTCGCTGATGAAACGATTGCGTCTTAACGCGACACACTTTCCGGGACAGCTGGCCAAGAAGCTTTGTCCCCGTTTTCTTGCCATGATCGAGAAGCCCGACCGGATCATCGCCATCACGGGCACCAATGGAAAAACCACCGTGGCCAATCTGGTCGCGGATATGGCCAGGAAGCTGGAGCTGACCTTTGCCCATAACTCCTACGGAAGCAATATCGAAGAAGGTGTCATCACGACCCTGCTTGACGCGACGACCCTGACGGGACGCAAGCGTCTGCCGCTCGCCATTTTGGAGGTTGACGAAAGGGTTACCCGTGTCCTCTTCAAGCACCTGCGCCCCGACTACCTGCTTGTCACCAATCTCTTTCGTGAATCTTACCTCCGCAACGCGCACGGTGAATTCATCTTCGATATTCTGGATGAAAACATCCCCGGGTCAACCCGGTTGATCCTGAATGCCGACGACCTCCTGTCCCAGATGCTGGGTCAGGGGCGGCCTTATACTTCATTCGGTATTAACCGCCTGTCGGGTGAGCCACCCACCAAATTCAACCGAATTCGTGATGTCAGCTTGTGCCCGCAATGTGGCGGACTTTTGACAGACGACTTCATCCGCTACCATCACATCGGCCGCGCCCATTGTGAAAGATGTGGCTGGCAGTCGATGCAGGCGGACTACCAGGTAACGGATCTGGAGGAGGACCGGTTTGTCTTAAGGAACCGGCTGGCACCGCAAGCCCTTCAATCCGAAAGCTACCCCTTCAAGGGTGAGAATATTCTGGATCTTTACAATGTCCTGGCGGCGGTCGCCTTGTTCAGAACCCTGGGTTATGGCCGGGACAGAATCGCCGAAACGCTCCAGGACGTGACCATTGGCGGATCAAGAAAACAGGTGATCAGGTCCGGCGACAAGACCATTTACCGGATGCTGGCCAAAGGCAAGAATCCGATTGCCGTCAGCCGTGTGCTTGACGCGCTTTGTCACATCCCGGGCAAGAAACAATTCATCCTGCTTGTCGACACCAGCCTGGAAAAGATGTCGGAAGAAGACAATACCGCCTGGC
>JAAZFK010000254.1 GCA_012511735.1 Clostridiaceae bacterium
GCCCCGGACGTTTCGATCGCCGCATTGTGGTCATGCGCCCTGACCTGAAAGGCCGTGAGGCCATCCTGCACGTTCACGCCAAGGACAAACCCCTGGCGGAGGATGTTGACCTGGCGGAAATCGCCAAAATTACGCCCGGCTTTACAGGTGCCGACCTGGCCAACCTCCTGAACGAGGCGGCACTTCTGGCCGCCAGGCGCGATGATGACAAGATTCATTATTCCGACATCGCCGAGGCGGTGTTCAAGGTGACCATCGGCCCTGAGAAGAAGAGCCGGGTCATCAATCCGGAAGAGAAGAAATTGACCGCCTATCACGAATCAGGGCACGCCATCGTGCTTCGGGAAGTATCGACCACGGACCGGGTCGAGAGGGTCTCCATCATCCCTGCGGGCGGAGCCGGAGGCTACACCGCCTTCAAGCCCAGTGAGGATATCTATTTCAAGACCAAGTCCCAGCTGATCGCTGAGATCAAGATGGCGCTCGGCGGCAGAGCCGCGGAAGATCTGGTCTTCAATGAGATCAGCACCGGCGCGGGAGCCGATCTCAAGGAAGTCAACCGGATCGCGCGTGCCATGGTGACCAAGTACGGCATGAGCGGCAGGCTGGGCAATGTCGTGACGGGAGACGAGGGAGAAGTCTTTATCGGCCGCGATTATGGCCACGTGAGGAATCACAGTGAGGCCCTGCAGGCGGCCATTGATGAAGAGATCGCCCGGATTCTCGATGAAGCCTACACGTCAGCCAAACAGGTGCTGACGGACAATCGCGTCCTGCTCGATCAACTGGCCTTGAGACTGCTGGAAATAGAAAAGGTGGAATCCGCCGAATTCGAATCAATTTACCAGGAATTCGCGGCGAACCCCAAGCCTCTCCCCGGTGAGGGCGCCCAGGAAGTATCCGTGGAACCCGGACACCTGGCCGCGCCTGTGGCTGACGAAGAAAAGAAAACCGATTAGCAGAAAGCTGATCTTGCCGGATGGAGCGCCCGCCTCGGCGGGTGCTTTTTATGGGACAGGTTTCATGTGATCGATTCGCCCGGTCAGCCGGTCGCCCACATTGCGCAGGTCCACCCCCATGATCAGGAGGACATCACCCGGGCCGACGATTTCCCTCAGGTGGGCTTCCAACGCCTCGTTGGTCGGGTAAAATTCAGCCCGGCCCCCCAGCTGGTTGATCCGGTCACACAGATCCCTGGAGCTGATGGATTTATCCTTTTCGCGGTCATCATAGATTTCGGACATCATGATGGGATCCACATCCAGCATGGAATCGACAAATTCATCAAAGAAACCCCGGACCCGGCTGTGAGTCAAAGGTTGGAAGCAGATCCACAGACGCTTGGCCGGCAGGTGGCGGGCTGCCTCGATGGTGGCGCGGACGGCAGATGGATGGTGGGCGTAATCGATGATCACTTCAGCCCCCTTGAAACGGCCCACCCGGGTAAAACGGCCCTCGGCGCCGCGAAAGGAGAGGAGCGCCTCTTTAATATCTCCGGCTTCCACCCCTGCCAGGTCGGCCACTGCGACGGCTGCCATGGCGTTTTGAACATTAAATTCGCCCGGGATGGCCAGAGAAAGCTCCGTGACGAAAACACCCTGCTTGAAGAGGTTGAAAGAGGGCTGTCCCTGATTGTCGTAACGCAACTTATCGTAATAGTAATCGGGTTTTTGCCCGCAAGGGGTCCGGTCGCGGGAAGAGCCGAACCAGATCAGATCCAGGCTGTCCAGATGACCGGGCCGCAGTTCATCCACCATCCGCAACAAGCTTCCCATCTCCGGTTCGTAGGCTGCCAGGATCAGGGAGGAACCCCCTGGCTGGATGGCAATATAGCGGGCGAAGGCAAAGACCAGATCCTGTGGAGTCCGGTAGCTGTCAATGTGGTCATGGACCAGGTTGAGGATCACCGTCGCCGTACCCTCGTAATGGAAAAACCCCTCCTTGAATTCGCAGGCTTCTGACAAAAGGAGCTGGCGGGGGCGTGTCCGGGACAGTCGTACCGTCGACTGAAAGTCGATCAGTTCAGCCCCCAGATGAACCGTGGGATCCAGGCCGGCCTGGATCAGCATGAGCGCGCACATGGCGGTCGAGGTCGACTTACCGTTGGTACCGCTGATATTGACGACCGTCCGGAAGAGCCGGTTGATGGCGCCCAGGAAGACAGCACGTTCCACACAGAGGATACCAAGTTCAGCCGCTCTCATCCTTTCAGGATTGTCGTCGAAAACGGCCTTGGAATAGACAACCAGATCCGGCATCTGGCGGTCGATATGGCCGGCCTCATGGTAATGATGGATGGTGAGACCCAGTTTTTCCAGGTAGGCGGTCCGGGCATTGGGATGCGGGTCCGAACCGGCGCATCGCGCGCCTTCCGCATGTGCCATTTCGGCCAGACCGCACATGCTGATGCCACCGATGCCGACAAAGAAAATTCGTTTGCCGGGCGCGATCAGGGAGGCGACCGCAGCGTAGTCGACCGGCTGGATGCCCGTAAGGGAGGCCAGGATGGCTGCCGGGGTCCTTGTCAAATCCCGGTCACCGAATGATGGCAGGGCTTGTCCGCGCTTATCATCTGATGTCTTTTTCATGGGTTCAAGTTTAGCACGATCGGGGGGATCATGCTAAAATGTCGGAGGTTTAAGGGGCAGTCATGAGTATCATTCAGGCAGACGGAATATCCAAGAGTTTTCAGGGTAGGCAGGTTTTGTCAGACCTTTCCTTCGCGATTGACGCCACCGACAAAATCGGCTTGATCGGCCGCAACGGATCCGGTAAATCCACCCTGCTCAAGCTCCTGACAGGCAATCTTGAGCCCGATCAGGGGCGGATACACCGCGCCGGTTCGACCGCCATGTCCATGCTGGATCAGCGTCCCCTGGCTGACGACCATCAAAACATCGCCATCCTTGACAATCCGCGCTTTTTGCGAATAGAGACCCGCATGCGGCATATTGAGGATCAGATGGCGGCCGCGAAAGGCCCTGCCCTGGATCTGCTGATCGAGGAGTTCAGCAGACTGCAGCAGCGTTTGGAAGATGAAGGCGCCTACGACTATAGGGCCCGGCTGGCCAGGAATCTTGCCGGTCTGGGCTTGACTGAGAAACAAATGAATCAGCCCAGGGATACCCTCTCGGGCGGAGAACAAATGAGGGTGGCGCTGGGGCGCCTCCTTCTGGAGCCCGGCGAGCTGCTCCTCCTTGATGAACCGACCAACCACCTGGATTTTGACGGTCTCGACTGGCTTCAACAATACCTGCTTTCCCGTCAGTCAGCCCTGGTCGTGGTCTCCCACGACCGCTGGTTCCTGGACCAGGTTTGTGGCAGAATTTTCGAGCTGGAAAATAAGCGCCTTTATATCTATAAGGGCAATTACTCCCAGGCCATGGAGCAAAAACGCCAGGAAAGGGAATTGCTGGACGCCACACTCAACAGGCTGACAGGGGAGATCAGGCGCCAGGAAGATGTGACTCAGACCATGTTGTCGCACCGTAAGATGAAATCCTACCATTCGCGCGAAAAAGTGGTCGAAAAACTCAAGGATCAACTGGCACATCTGCAGGATCAGGTCAATCCTGACAGGCGGATGACCTTCAATTTCCTGCCGGCCGACACCAAAAAAGATCGCAACCGATTGCTGATTTCGGCCGAAGACCTGAGCATGGCCTTCGACCGGACCCTGTTTGATCGGGTCTCCTTCGAGCTTGCAGCCTCGGACCGGATCGCACTGGTTGGCCCCAACGGCTGCGGTAAGACCACCCTGCTTCGGATCCTGCTGGGGCGTCAGGAGGCCGACTCGGGCCGTCTGCTGCTTTATGGTGACCCCAGCATGGCTTCCATGGGGCAGGTGGTGGATTTCAATCATGATGATCAAACGGTCTTCCAGTATTTGGCGTCTTCGTTTCCATCCACGGAAACCCGAATCCGGGACAGGCTTGCCCGTTTCGGATTCAGGGAAGAGGCCATGATCAAGCAGCTGAAAGCGCTTTCAGGAGGTGAACGCCACCGCCTTCATCTTTGCTCGCTCCTGGAACAAAAGCCGGATCTCCTGGTACTGGATGAGCCGACCAACCATCTTGACATCGAATCCAGACACCTGCTGGAGCAAGCCTTGGCGGATTTTCACGGGGCGGTGATCGTGGTCAGTCATGACCGGTATTTTATCCGGACTGTGGCCCGGTCGATTCTTGGTTTTGTCGGCCATGAGGTGCATCCCTTCACTGATTATCAGGATTGGTATCTTGAGCATCGGCGTCTGGAGGACCAGCAAGCCGGGCAAATAGCCGTTAAAGCGGGGGAATCGCCCCGGGTCGCCGTCAGGAGGATCCGGGCCAGACAACGTCAGGCCGTAACCGATATTACTCAAAGGATCAAGACGCTGGAAGAGGCCTGCCGTCTCTTCGAGCAGAAGGCGCCCGACAAACTGCAGGATGATGATTATCAGCTGTATGCCCTGCAGCTGGTAGAATTGGAAGAACTTTACCAGGCCTACATCGAACTGGATGAAGCCATGGCTGACGAGGCTTGAGGCGAAGAAATGTTTGACAGGAAAGCCCGCCTGTCGTATCATGATCCGGCGACCGCTCCGGCGGGGTTTTTAATGTTGCGTGAAAGTGACAACCTCAGTTGGGCGAGACTTGATAAAAGGAGAGACCGCAAATGAGCTACGCGATTATCCGCACAGGCGGAAAGCAGTACCGTGTCGCAGAAGGCGACGAGATCTTCATCGAGACCATCGAGGGAGAGCCGGAAGACCTGGTGACTTTTGAAGAAGTCCTGGCCATTTCCGAGAGCGGACTGCTCCGTGTCGGAACACCCGTGCTGGAAGGCGCGGCCGTCACGGGCGAGATTGTCAAACATGGGCGCAGCAAAAAAATTGTTGTGTTCAAATACAAGGCCAAGAAGGGCTACCGCCGCAAGCAGGGACACCGGCAGCCCTACACCCGCGTCCTGATCAAATCGATCAAGGGATGAGATGATCCGGGCGACCTTTCTGCGGAACCGGCAGGGACAGCTTGTCAGCTTCCGCTTGGAAGGGCACGCCAGAGGATGGAGGCCATGGCCGGATCCGATCTGCGCAGGCGTCTCTGCCATTGCCCAGACGGTGATCGGCAGTTTGCAGGACCTGGCAGGGCTCCAACCCGACTACAGGCTCCAACCGGGACTGATCACCTGTTCGGTTGATTATCCGGAGGACGCTGATGGGGCGGAGGC